>CALMXT010000074.1 GCA_937871125.1 uncultured Zoogloea sp.
TGAGCGACGAGCAGCGCGTGATCGACGTGATCCGCGACAGCCTGTGGCTGTTCTCCGAAGCCCTCGGCGCCACCGGCGACCCTTTCGGGCTGTACGGCTTCTCGTCGCGCAGGCGCGAGCACATCCGTTTTCACCGCATCAAGGATTTCGACGAGCCCATCGACGACCGCATCCGCGGCCGCATCGGTGCCCTCAAGCCGGGCTTCTACACGCGGATGGGGGCGGCGGTCCGCTACGCCACCCAGATTCTCGCCAGGCGCCCCGAGTCCCTGCGCCTGTTGCTGATCCTCTCCGATGGCAAGCCCAACGACGTGGACCACTACGAAGGCCGCTACGGCATCGAAGACACCCGGATGAGCCTCAACGCCGCGCGCCAGCAGGGTGTGCGGCCTTTCTGCGTGACCATCGACAAGGAAGGCCAGGGCTATCTGCCCCACCTCTTCGGCCCGGCCGGCTACACCATCCTGCGCAATCCGGCCGAACTCCCGGCCCGCCTGCCGCTGCTCTACGCCCAGCTCACCGGCGCTTGAACGTTCAGCCGCGGAAGGCGCCGGCGTCCGCTTCGAAGCATTCGCCCAGCCAGTCGGCCACCGCCGCCACGCGGGGCAGCCGGCGGGCGTCGGGATGGACCAGCAGCCACAGGTCGCGGCTCAGCACCGGCTGCGGCCCGCTTTCGCGCACCAGTCCGGGCGTGGCATCGGCCAGAAAGCACGGCAGGACGGCCCGGCCGATGCCGACGGCCACCGCACCGAGCAGGCCGGCGAGCTTGTTGCTGCGCAGTCGCACGCGTCCGCCGGCGAGCTGCCCGGCCAGCCAGCGCATCTCCGGGGTGTGGGCCAGTTCGTCGTCGTAGGTCACCCAGTCGTTGCTCCGGGTCGGGTCGGGCTGCGCCGGGCCGTAGACGGCAAAGCCCACGTCGGCCAGTTTGCGGATCAGGAAGTCGCCGCTCTCCGGGCGGGCCAGCCGGATCGCGATGTCGGCCTCGCGGCGCGACACGTTGAGGTTGTCGTTGCTGGCGATCAGCTCGACGACCAGCTCCGGGTGGCGGGCATAGAGGCCGGGCAGGCGCGGCACCAGATAGTCGCCGACGATGGCGCCGACCGCGGTGAGGCGCACCACGCCGCTCACCGCCTGGGCGCCGGCTTCGGCCAGCCGCGCCAGACCGGCCACATCCTCTTCGATGCGCATGGCCCGTTCGAGCACTTCGGCACCCACGCCGGTGGGACGCCAGTGGCCGTCGCTGCGTTCGAAGAGCGGGGTGCCGAGGGCGTCTTCCAGCGCCCGCAGGCGGCGGGCGACGGTGGTCTGGTCCACTTTGAGGTGTCGCGCCGCGGCGGCGAGGGTGGCGCTGCGGCCGATTTCGACGAGAAAGCGCAGGTCGTCCCAGTTCATGGCGATGTTCCGGAGGGGGGGAGATGGGGCTGCAATTTTGCAGGAATGATCTGCATAGATGTGGATTTACGCAGGGATCGGCGTGGCCCAGACTGGCTTCACCGAATGCTTTTTCCAAGGAGAACCGCGATGAACGCACCCTTCACCCTGCGTCAGCTCACCGGCAAACCGGCCGTGCCGGCGCCCCTGTCCCAATCCGTGCTGGTCATCGTCGATGCCCAGAACGTCTATCGCAACGGGCCGTTGCAGCTCGACGGCGTCGAGCCGGCGCTGGACGAGTGCGCGCGGCTGCTGGCCCGCGCCCGGGCGTTGAAGGTGCCGGTGATCCACATCCAGCACGATGCGGGCCCCGGCTCGCCCTTCGACATCCATGCCGAGAGCGGCGCGATTGCCGACAAGGTGACACCGGCGGCGGGCGAGGCGGTGGTGGTCAAACGGCTGGCGAACGCCTTCATCGGCACCGACCTGGAAAGCCACTTGCAGGCGCTGGGCGAGCCGCGGCAGCTGGTCGTCGTCGGCTTCATGACCCATAACTGCGTCAACTCGACGGCGCGGGGTGCGGTGAATCTGGGCTACCCGGTGTGCGTGCCGGCCGCCGCGACGGCGACCCGCGCCTTGCCGGCGCCGGGCGGCGGTGCGGTGCCGGCGGCGGAGGTGCAGCGGGCGAACCTCGCCGGCTTGTCGGATGTGTTTGCGGTGGTGGTGGCGGGCGGGGCGGAGATTCCGGACTGACGCCCGGCTTCTTCCGCGACGCTCAGGCCTGACTTTCGACCCGGCGTCGTCGGGCGAGGTAGGTCGGGCCGAGTTCGGAGGCGAGGCTGGCAGCCTTGAGCCAGATTTCCGGATGGGGGCGGAAGCTGTCGCGGAATTGCCGCCACAGGGGCGAGGCCTTGTGCAGCAGTTCGTGGATCAGGGTGTCGAGCAGATCGAGCGCATCGTCGTCGGACAGGCGCGCGAGGTAGCGCGGGTTGAGGCGCAGGGTGTCGGAATGCCAGCGGTACTGGCCGAAGACCCGGCCGGATGGCGACAGTTTGCGGGTGCACAGGCGCTTGGGAATGCCCAGGTGCGGCAGGGATTCGCGCACCAGTTCGAGGGCCAGATCGATGTCGCGTTGGGTCATCGCAGCGCGTCCCGGGGTGGCGGCGTCAAACGCCCCAGGTGACTGGCACCTTGTCTTTCAGCGAGCGTTCGAGCAGTTCGAGGAGCGGGACGGCCCGCTGGAAGAAGCTGACGCCGCCGCCCGCGGGCTTGGCCTCGGCCTCGTCGGTTTCGGCCTCGGCGGCCTGGGCCGCGAGTCGGGCCTTGTCTGCCTCGATGGCCGTCTTGACGGCGGCGATGGCGCCGGGCAATTGTTCGACGGTGACGATTCCCTTGGCGTCGGATGGGTCCTTGCCGAGCACGCCGAGCATTTCCTTGCCGTTCTTTTCAAACATGATCACGTCGCCGCTGGCAGGCGATTTGAAGACGATCAGCATGGTGCGGGCTCCTTGCAGTGGAATGGAGCCATTGTAATCCGGCGTGGCGCTTTCTCGGAAAACCCCAACAGCCTTTCAAGGGCGGCGGTGCTACTGTGCGCCTCCAGGTTTCCGTGAGCGTCAATTGTGGATAAAGGCAAAACCCTCGCCGGCATCGGCTGCGGCCTAGGGGCATACGTGATGTGGGGGTTCTTTCCCCTGTTCTTCCGGCAGTTGGGCCATGTCAGCCCGCTCGACGTGCTGTGCAACCGCGCGTTGTGGGGCTGTCTGGTGGTGGGGCTGATCCTCGCCGTGCGCCGGAGCTGGGACAAGGTGGGCGCGGCGCTGCGGCGACCGGGCACGCTGCCGCGTCTCACCCTCGCGGCGCTGTTGATCGGTTCCAACTGGCTGGGCTTTTTGTGGGCGGTGGACCAGCATCTGGTGATCGCCGGCAGCCTGGGCTATTTCCTGACGCCGCTGGTGAACGTGCTGCTCGGCATGCTGGTGCTCAAGGAGCGCCTCGACGGCAAGGAGTGGATTGCCGTGGGGCTGGCGCTGGCGGCGGTGGGCAACGAGTTCATCGCCCTCGGCAGTCTGCCGTGGGTGTCGCTGTTTCTTGGCGGGACCTTCGGTTTTTACGGGCTGGTGCGCAAGCAGGTGCCGGTGGATGCGGTGTCCGGGCTGCTCCTCGAAACCCTGTCGATGCTGCCGCTGGTGCTGATCTACGCGGCATGGCAAGCCAGTCAGGGCCATGCGGTGTTCACCGGCCACGACGGTCTGACCGATTTTCTGCTGGCCATGTCGGGGGTGATGACGGCGCTGCCGCTGATGCTCTTCGCCGCCGCCACCCAGCGTCTCAACCTGGCCACGGTGGGCATGCTGATGTACATCAACCCGACGATGCAGCTTTTGACCGCAGTGTGGGTGTTCGGCGAGGAGTTGCAGCCGGCCCGGCTGGTAAGCTTCGCGCTGATCTGGTCGGGGCTGTTGTTCTATAGCTGGTCCGGCTGGCAGAAATACAAGAACGCAGTCTGAACGGAGCGGCCCTTGCGCATCGGTATCGACCTCGGCGGCACCAAGATTGAAATCATCGCCTTCGACGGCGACGGGCGGACGCTCGACCGGCGTCGGGTGGCGACGCCCCAGGGCGATTACGCGGCCACGCTGGCGGCGGTGGCGGGGCTGGTCGAGGCGCTCGAGGGCGGGCTGGGCCGGCGCGGCACGGTCGGGGTCGGCATGCCGGGCACCTTGTCGAGAGCGAGCGGGCTGGTCAAGAACGCCAACTCCACCTGTCTGATCGGCCGGCCCTTGCGGGACGATCTGCAGCGCCTGCTCGGCCGCGAGGTGCGCCTGGCCAACGACGCCAACTGCTTTGCGCTGTCCGAAGCGGTGGATGGCGCGGCGGCCGGTGCGGCGGTGGTGTTCGGGGTGATCGTCGGCACCGGCGTCGGCGGCGGCATCGTCGTGCATGGGCAGGTGCTCGACGGCCCCAACGGGATTGCCGGCGAATGGGGGCATAACCCGCTGCCCTTGCCGGCCGGCGCCGATCTGCCGTTGCCGGCCTGCTATTGCGGGCGCGCGGGCTGCATCGAAACCTATCTGTCCGGCCCCGGCATGGCACGGGACCACGCCCGGGCGGGCGGCGCGACATTGACCGCGGAAGCCCTCGTCGCCGCGGCGGCGTCCGGCGACGCGGCCTGCGAAGCCACGCTGCAGCGCTACGAGCAGCGGCTGGCGCGGGCGCTGGCGGGGGTTGTCAATCTGCTCGATCCGGACGTGATCGTGCTGGGCGGCGGTTTGTCGAACCTCGACCGGCTCTACGCGAGCGTGCCCCGGCTGTGGCTGCCGCACGTGTTTTCCGACCGGGTGGAGACGCGCCTCGTCAAAGCGGCCCACGGCGACTCGTCCGGCGTCCGCGGGGCGGCCTGGTTGTGGCCGGCTTGACACACTCCGCCCGCCTTGGAGCACAATGGCTGCTGTCCGGGCCTTTTCCTCCAATAAATCAATGAATTCAAACATCGACGCGGTTTTCGTCGGCGGGCTCCGTGCGCTGCCGCCGGAAGGCCAGCTGACGGGGATGTTCAAAACGCGGGTCGATGGGCCGGTGGTCGTGGGGCACGAAGGACTGCAGGGCGACGTGCAGGCCGACCGGCGGGTGCATGGCGGGCCGGAGAAAGCCGTGCATTACTACCCGGCCGAACATTACGCCCGGCTCGCCGAGCGGGTGCCGGCATTGGCCGGGCTGTTGCTGCCCGGCGTGCTCGGCGAGAACCTGTCCGGATTCGGCCTCAGCGAAGAGACGGTGTGCATCGGCGATGTGTTCGCCATCGGCGGCTGCCGTCTCCAGGTCAGCCAGCCGCGTCAGCCGTGCTGGAAGATCAGCCACCGTCTGGGGCATGCGCCGATGTCGCGCCTGATTGCCGATCTGGGTTGTACCGGCTGGTATTTCCGGGTGCTGCAGGCAGGGGAGGTCGAAGCCGGGGATTCCGTCGAATGCGTCGAACGCCCGGCGCCGGGCTTGAGTCTGGCGCGCCTGTGGGCGGTCAAGGAGGCCCACCGTCCGGACCCCGCCGAACTGGAATGTCTGGCCGCGGCGCCCGGACTCAATTCGGACTGGGCTGCCCGCCTGCGTGCCCGCGCGGTCTGGCTGGCCACGCAGGGACCCTGACGGGCCGCGGCTTGATTACCGTCTGAACTCGACTACAAATGAACTTCGGCCCCCCTCCGACTACCGACGAGACTTCGATCATGCTGCCTGCCTGTATCCCCACACACTCCGCCGCACCCTATTGCGAGTTGTTCGGCAGTCTTCTGCTGGCCAACATGGACGTTTCCGTGCGCCTGAATTATCTGCTCAGCCGGCTGGCGGTCGGCGTCGCGGAAAGCAGTCTGCGCAGCCAGATTCTGGAGGCCGACGAGCGCTATTTGCTGGCCGACCGGGCGATCCTGCAGGATCGGGTGACGGTGGTGCTGGAGGCCGGGGCGGAAGGGTGCATGACGATTCTGCGCAGCTATATCGAAGAAGTTGGCCAAGCCCAGATCCGTTGTCTGAGGGGCGCTTTCGGCATCGACGGGAGCAAGGGGGAAGAACCCGTCCGCAGCCTGCCTTTCGTGCGGGCTGCGGCAATGGCAGGCGGGCGGCCGCGACAGGCCGCCGGCGCGTTCAGCGCAAGGGGATGACCAGCGGCGCGATGTCGATGGTGACGGCCGGCCGCGAGGGGTAGGCGTAGACCGGCTGGGGCGCGTAGATGATGGGACGTTCGTACACCACGCGGGGCGGCGGGGCATAAGCCGGCGCGGCGTAGACCGGCGGCGGGCCGTAGTAGTAGGCGCCGCGGTCGTGGTGGTGGTGATGGTGGTGCCGTCCGCCCCAGCCGTGTTCGCCGCGGTCGGCGCTGGCGGGTAGGGACAGACCCAAGGCAAGGCTGCCGAGCAGGCCTGCGGCGATGAGGTGGCGGGGCGTGGGCATTTTTTTCTCCTCGAAGGTCCGGTCTTGGCGTCCGGTTTGAGTGACCGATGGTCGCGAGGATAGCCGGCGTTCCAGCGCCCGCCGGCAGGGATTTGTAAGCAGAAATGGTGGGGCTGGGTGGCCTTGACGCTGGATCGGGTGGCCCGTCGCAGCGGAAGACCGCCTTCCGGCCTGCGTCCGATGCGCTTTTTGCTCCGACGCTGCAGGCGCGGGCGGCGCCTTCAAGCTTGCAGAATACTTACATTTTGTCGTCGCCTATCCCGGCCGTGCGGCTGGCATTGGCGTCGATGAGGGTCTGGCGCCAGCGGCCGATGGCGGCGGCGAGGGCGTCCTGGCCGATGGGTTTGGGAACGTAGTCGTCCATGCCGGCGGCCAGCGCGGCGTTGCGTTCTTCGGTCATGGCGTCGGCGCTGACGCCGATGATGTAAGCCCGATTGCCGGCGTCGCGCAGGGCGCGGGTGGCGTCGAGTCCGTCGCGGCGCGGCATGCGGGCATCCATGAAGATCAGTTCGAAGTCGGTTTCGGCGCAGCGTTCGAGGGCTTCTTCGCCGTCGACGGCGAAAACGATGTCGTGGGCGCCGAAGCGTTCGAGCATGCGGGCGATCACGGTGCGGTTGATCGGGTTGTCTTCGGCAACCAGGATGCGCGTCGTGCGGCGCAGGATGGGGCGCGTGGCCGGCGCGGCTTCGCTGTTGTCGCCGGCGCCGGTTTCGAGGGGGACGGTGAACCAGAAGCGCGAACCGTGGCCTTCTTCGCTCTCCACTCCGATGTCGCCGCCCATCAGCCCGCACAGCATGCGGCAGATCGACAGGCCGAGGCCGGTGCCGCCATAGCGGCGGGTGGTGGACATGTCGGCCTGCTCGAAGGGCGTGAAGATGTGCCGGCATTTGTCCGGCGCAATGCCGATGCCGGTGTCGCTGACCGTGACCCGCAGGGCGGTCCGGCCGGCGGTGCGTCCGCCGCTGGCGACCTGTACGGCGATCTGCCCGCGGGAGGTGAATTTGAACGCATTGCCGACGAGGTTGACGATGATCTGACGCAGGCGCGTCGGGTCGCCGAGCAGTACCCGCGGCACGTCGTCGTCCACCGCGGTGATGAATTCCAGCGGCCGGTCGACGGTTTTCGGGCGGAACAGCTTGTCTACGTCGGACACCACCTGGCGCAGGTCGAAGCCGATTTTTTCGAGAGTCAGCTTGCGCGCCTCGATCTTCGAGTAGTCGAGGATGTCGTTGATGATGGCGAGCAGGGCTTCGCTGCTGCTCTGGATGGTGGCGATGTATTCGCTCTGCTCATCGGTGTGCGGCATCATCTTGAGGAGCTGGGCCATGCCGATGATGCCGTTCATCGGGGTGCGGATTTCGTGGGACATCATCGCCAGAAAATCGCTCTTGGCCTTGCTGGCCGAGGTGGCGGCGTCGCGGGCGGCGATCAGCGCCTGCTCGGCCTTGTGGCGTTCGGTGACGTCGGTGATGCAAAAGACGCGCCCGATCACTTCGTCGTCGTGACGGGCAGGGCGCGAACTGGCTTCGAAGATGCGTCCGTCGCGCAGCGGCAGGGTGTCGAAGGTTTCGGTGAGATCCTGGCTGTGGGCGGTGAGCAGGGTCAGCAGCGCGGCCGGGTTTTCGACGGCGCGGGCGAGGTGGTCGAGGATGGCGCGGTCGTCGTGGCGGGTCAGCAGTTCTTCGGGCAGCTGCCACAGGCCGGCCATGCGGCGGTTCATGTTGACGATGCGGCCGTCGCCGTCGAGCACCAGAATGCCGTCGGCGGTGGCTTCGAGGGTGGCGCGCAGGCGCGAACCCATTTCCGCCAGCTCGCTTTCGGCGCGTTGCTGGGCGCCGATGTCGGTGGCGCGCACCAGCACGCCTTCGGGCACGCGGCGCACGGTTTTGCGGGCAGCGAGCAGGCTGCCGTCGGCGCGGCGGTAGAGGCCTTCCATCGTCTGCTCGTCGGTGCCGCTGCCGCCCCGCACTTCTTCCCAGAAGAAGACGTCGGCGAGGGCGCATTCGATTTCGGTGATCGGCTGACCGATGAGGGTGTCGGGCGGGTAGCCCAGCAGCCGCGAGGCCGCCGGGTTGGCGGCAAGGATGGCGAGGCTGGCGGGGTCGACGAGGAACAGGATTTCCTCGGCGCCGGCCAGAAGTGCGTCCTGGTAGCGGGCGTTCATGGCGTGCGCCCCTGACGGGAGTCGGAGTCGAAATAGTAGGTGACCCGCTTGCGCGGGCTGAGGTATTCATAGACCTCGGGCGGCAGATGGATCGGGCGCAGCGCCTTGGCAATGTTGATGTCCGGTTCCTGCTCGAGATCGAGCATGATCGCCTCGTCGCGGGGCACGCTCGGATCGAACACGGTGACCCACGGCCGCAGGGGTTTGACCGGGTTGACCGACGAGACCAGCGCCAGCGCGTCGTTGGACAGCCGGACCACCGAGCCCGGCGGATAGACCCCGAGGCTGCGGATCATCACTTGAAGGGCGCGGGCGTCGAACTTGGCGCGGCGCTGGGCGAACATCAGCGACAGGGCTTCATGGGGTGTCATGGCCTTGGCGAGATCCGGCGGGTTGCACAGGTTGTCGTAGTAATTGACAAGGGAGACGATGCGCGCCAGCGGGTCGATCTGCTCGCCTTTCAGGCGTTTGGGATAGCCGCTGCCGTCGGCCAGTTCGTGGTGCTGGGCGATGATCCGCAACACCGCGTCGGGCAGGCCGATCTGTTTGCCGAGGCGCACGCCGTATTCGCAGTGCAGTTCGCGCAGATTGCGCTCAGGGGTGCTCAGGTCGTGGCGGGGGCGGGCGAGGCGTTCCGGAATGTCGGCCAGACCGACGTCGTGAAGCAGCGCCCCGACGCCCAGCAGCTGGCATTGGGGCCGCGTGAAGTCCAAATCCTTGGCCAGCATCATCGACAGGATCGAGACGTTGAGGCCGTGAAAATAGGACTCTTCGCCGCCGGCGTGTTCGCCCATCACGTGCAGGGCCGCTTCCGGCCGGTCGAGGAAGGCGACCACCATCTGGTTCACCAGCTCGCCCGCTTCTTCGAGGCATTCCTTCGGGCGGGCGAACAGGTTCTTGTTGATGTTGCGCATCACCCCGGCGGCTTTGATGAAGGCTTTTTCCACCTCCAGCACCTGACGCTTGCGCTGGGCCAGCCGGGCGATGCGTTCGCGTTTGCTGGCCAGGGCGGCGCTGGTGTCGGGGTCTTCGACGATCGGCTCGGGCGGCGGGGCGACGGGCTCCGGCTGGGCGGCCATGCCCCGCGGTTGGACGTCGGAGCGCTCCGGGTCGTAGCGGAATTGCCTTACGCCGAGTTCGCGCAGGGTCTTGATCTGCTCGGCCGAGCGGATCTTGAAGCTGTTGAAGCTGAACGGATGGCTGAACCAGGGCAGGTCGATATGGACGAACAGTCCCACGCACAACTGGTCGGGCGTGACGACGAACTCCTGGAGCGGTTGAGGTGGCATTGGGCGATGGCGGAGGGGCTTGGGTCCTATGTCGGCTTTCCGACGCGGAAGTTTAGGGCCATGTGCCACGGGCACCGCCGCGATGGCAAATTGCGCCCCCGCGCCCCGTTTTCAGGCGCCCACGAGGATCACCTGAACGCTGCGCGGGCCGTGGGCGCCGAGTTGCATCGTGAGCTCCACGTCGCCGGTGCGCGATGGGCCGGAGACGATGTTGACGGTGCGCGGGATGCCCTCCGGGCGGGCGCGCAGCAGTGCCCAGGCATCTTCGAAGTGACGCACGATCTGCCCGGTGTGCAGCACCGCGAGGTGATGGTCGGGCACGAAGTTGAGCGTGGTCGGGCTGTCCGGGCCGGCGGCCAGCATCACGCTGCCGATCTCGGCGATGCCGGCCAGACAGGGGGTGACGGAGAGGATTTCTTCCTTGCCGGCCGGCCCCGGGTGGTGGATGAAATCCGCCGGCCAGGCCAGCCCGGCGAGGGGCCGGGCCACCGCCGCACGGGGCGGCAGGCCGTGCCGGTGGCGGTAGGCGGCCACGGCGTCGGGCAGTTCGGCCAGGCTGGCGATCCGCGCGACGGTGCCGGCGCGGCTTTCGAATTTTTCGATGAATCGCTGGATCGGGTCGTCGTCGAAACCGAGGCGGGTGTGACGGGGGACGCGGGCATCGAGCGCGGCGGCGGCGTCGGCCGGGAGCGGGCCGCGCCCGAGGGCGGCGCGGATCTGACCGAGAATGGTTTGACGGGCGTCGGACATGGAGGGGTTCCTTTACTTGCGGCGGGCCTGCCAGAGTTCGAGAAAGGTCTGGCCTTGCGGTGCCGGCAGGTCGCGCAGGCCGCTCCAGGCTGCGCCGCCGGGCAGGTTGGCGATGCGCCCGGCGCTGCCGCCCATCTTCTTGAGCACGCGGGCCGCCATGCGGTTGGCAAACTGATACAGCCGCGGGCGCTCGGCGACGAAGCGCCAGGCGCCGATGGCGCGGGTCTGGCCGGGCGGGCGCAGACCTTGTTCGTGCTGCCGGTGACGCAGCTCGCGCAGCAGCTCGGGCAGCGGGATGCGCACCGGGCACACCGACTGGCAGCGGCCGTTGAGGGTGCAGGCGTTGGGCAGGTCGCGGGTGGCGTCGAGGCCGACGAAGAGCGGTGTGAGCACCGCGCCCATCGGGCCGGGATAGACCCAGCCGTAGGCGTGGCCGCCCACCGCGCCATACACCGGGCAGTGGTTCATGCAGGCGCCGCAGCGGATGCAGCGCAGCATGTCCTGGAACTTGCCGCCGAGCATCTTGCTGCGGCCGTTGTCCACCAGCACCACGTGGTATTCCTCGGGGCCGTCCACGTCGCCGGGCCGGCGTGGGCCGGTGGAGAGCGTGGTGTAGGTTTCGGTCTCCTGACCGGTGGCGCTGCGGGCCAGGATGCGTAAAAACAGCGCCACGTCGTCCAGCGTGGGCACGATGCGCTCGATCCCGCTGGTGACGATGTGCACCCGCGCCAGGGTCTGGGTGAGATCGCCGTTGCCTTCGTTGGTGACGATGATCGACGAGCCGGTTTCGGCCACCAGATAGTTGCCGCCGGTGATGCCCACGTCGGCCTGGAAGTATTTTTCCCGCAGCACCAGCCGGGCTTCGGTGACCAGTTCGCCCACGGTGGTCTTGCGCGGGCCGCCGTGGGCGGCTTCGAACAGCTCGGCCACCTGGGCTTTGGTCTTGTGGATGGCCGGCGCGATGATGTGGGAGGGCGGTTCGTGGGCGAGCTGGATGATGTATTCGCCCAGGTCGGTTTCGACCACCGTGTAGCCTTGTTCTTCCAGCGCTTCGTTGAGGCCGATTTCTTCGGAAACCATCGACTTGCCCTTGGTGACCACCTTGGCGTCCACCCGCTGGCAGATGTCCAGGACGATGCGCCGGGCGTCCTCCGCGTCCGCGGCCCAATGCACGTGGCCGCCGGCCGCGGTGACGCTGGCTTCGAAACGTTCGAGGTAGTGGTCGAGATTGGCCAGCACGTGGTTTTTCACGTCGCGGGCCTGGTCGCGCATCGCCTCGAACTCGGGCACGCCGGCCACCAGCGCGGCCCGACCGTTCACGAAGCCCTTGCGGGATTGGCCGAGGGCTTGGCGCAGATTCGGATCGGCCAGCGCGACCAGCGTCTTTTCCTTGAAGCGGGGGCTGCCGACTTTCATTTCTGCACCTCTTGTTGGTCGCCGATGCCTGCGCCGTCGGCCATGCCGGCCAGCACCTCGGCGGTGTGGAAGACTTTCACCGGCGACCCGCAACGTTTCAGCCGCCCGGCCAGATGGAGCAGGCAACCCAGATCGCCGCCCAGCAGCGTGTCCGCGCCGGTGGCGGCCACGCAGGCCAGCTTGTCGTCGGCCATGCGCCCGGAAATCTCCGGGTAGCTCACGCAGAAGCTGCCGCCGAAGCCGCAGCAGACTTCGGTATCGCTCATCTCGGCGAGCTTCAGTCCGCCCACCGAGCCGAGCAGCAGGCGCGGCTGGGCCTTGACGCCCAGCTCGCGCAGGCCGGAGCAGGAATCGTGGTAGGTGACTGTGCCGGCATAGTCGGCCGCCACCGCCCGCACGCCGCGCACGTCGGCGAGGAAGGACAGCAGTTCGAAGCTCCTGGCGGCCAGCGCTTCGGCCCGGGGCCGCCAGTCGGCGTCGTCGGCGAACAGCTTGGGGTAATCGTGGCGGATCGTCGCCATGCACGAGCCGGACGGTCCGACCACGTAGTCGAAGCCCTCGAAAGCGGCGATCACCTGCTTGGCCAGCGCCCGCGCCGCGTCGAAGTCGCCAGCGTTGTAGCCCGGCTGGCCGCAGCAGGTCTGGGCCAGCGGCACTTCAACCGAGCAGCCGGCGTCCTCCAGCAGCTTGACCGCCGCGAAACCCACATTCGGGCGGAAGAGGTTCATCAGACAAGTGGCGAAAAGGCCGACGCGGGGAGACATGGAAAATCCTTGAAGGTGGGGCTGGAGGGCGGGTCGGAAGTCCGTCGAGCGCGGCAGCGATGTGCGTGCGACCGCAGTCGCGGGGCTTCGGCGCTCGCTTCCGGTGCGCATTGTATGCGCGTCGGTGCGGCGGGCGGAGGCGGACAGGAAGAGATTCGCGTGGCGGATGGCGCGCCGGGCGGTGGGTATCCGGCCGACACGGCGGGCTCGGCGGCTTGGGTGGGGGCGGCCTGCCCGGCCCGCGGCGCGGTGGTATAAAGCGGCTTCCGATCCGCAAACCTTCGACGTATGGAACTCGATTTGACCGGCTGGATCGTCACCGCGATCGCCATTCTGCTTACCGGTATTTCCAAGTCCGGGCTCGGCGGTGCGCTGGGCGGGCTGGCGGTGCCGTTCATGTCCATGTGGCTGTCGCCGCGGGATGCGGTGGCGGTGATGCTGCCGGTGCTGATCGCGATGGATCTGTTCGGCATCCGCGCCTGGCGGGGCAAGGCGGATTGGGCCGAGTTGCGCCTGCTGCTGCCTGCGGCGCTGGTTGGCATTGCGGTCGGGTCGCTGAGCTTCGGCATGATGTCCGACCGCATGGTGAAGGGGGCGGTCGGCTTCATTGCGGTGGCGTTTGCCCTCGACCGCCTGTTGAGGCAGGGCAAGGCGCTGGCGCCCACCGGTCCGTTGCGTAATTTTGCGTGGCTGTGCGGCGCCGGTGCCGGCTTCACTAGCACGTTGGCGCATGCCGGCGGCCCGCCGGTGATGATCTATCTGCTGACCCGGCGCTTGCCGCGGGAGGCCTTTGCCGGCACTTCGGTGTTTTTCTTTGCGGCGATCAATCTGGCCAAACTGCCGTTCTACGTCGGGCTCGATCTGTTCAGCCGCGACACGCTGGCGATGTCGGCGATGTTGTTGCCGCTGGTGCCGGTGGGGGTGTGGCTGGGCATGCGCCTGCTGAAATGGATTCCGGAGCGTCCGTTCTATCTGCTCGCCACGGCGGCGCTCGGGCTGTCGGGCGTGAAGCTGTTGTGGGATGGGGTGGTGGGCTGAGCGCGCTTCATGCCGTCGGGGTTTCGACGGCGCGGTGCCTGGCGGGGTGGAGCGGCGGGATGTCGCTGTTGTAGATGACGACGCGGTTTCCGCCGCTTTTCTTGGCGTGGTACATGGCTTCGTCGGCGTGCTTGATGAGTCCGAGACTGTCGTCGGCATGGGTCGGGAAGATGCTGACGCCGATGCTGGCCGACAGCGGCAGGCTGCTGCCGCGCGGGGCGCTGCCGGATATCGCCGCGAGCATGCGCTTCATGATGTCTTCGAGTTGGGGAAGGTCGGCAAAGCCATTCACCAGCAGTACGAATTCGTCGCCGCCCCAGCGCGCCACGGTATCGCCGAGCCGCAGGCTGTTTTCCAGCCGGTGGGCCACTTCCTGCAGCACTTCGTCGCCGGCCCTGTGGCCGAGGCTGTCGTTGATCGGCTTGAAGCCGTCGAGGTCGGCGAGGCACAGGGCGATCTTGTGGCCGCGGCGTCGGGCCTGGGCCAGCGCCTGGGTGAGGCGGTCGTCGAGGAGGTTGCGGTTGGGCAGCCCGGTGAGGGCGTCGTGGTGGGCCATGTCGCTGAGTTTCCGGCGCGAGGCCTTGAGCTCGACGTTGAGGCGGCGGGTGCGCAGATAGAGGATGGTCAGCGCCACGGCGGTCAGGAGCAGCGCGGCCATGATGTGCGCGGCGTATGAGTGCACCAGCTGGGACAGGGTGACTTCGTCGGGCTTGTCGAAGGGATAGACGCGGTGCCGGCGCATGATGTTCTGGACGCGTTGGTATTCCAGCGGCGTCGACCAGCGGTGGTAGCGGGCGCTGCGCGCGGCGGGGCTGTCGGGGGGCATCAGCAGCAGGGCGGCGGCGACCTGATTGGAGATGTCGATCGGCACATGGGGCGCGGCGGCGAGCGGCCATTCGGGATAGAGCTCGGTGCTGATCAGGAAGGGGAAGTCGGCCGGGGAGGTCGGGTTGACGATGCGCAGCCGGGCGAGATCGATCTTGCCTTCGCGGGCCATCGCTTCGAGCACGCCGGTGCGCACGAATCCGACGTCGGCCTCGCCGTCGAGGACGGCCATGACGCAGCGATCCTGGGGGAAGCCGAAGTAGCGGATCTGGCTGTCGGTGTCGAGGTCGACGCCGCTTTGTTTGAGGATGTCGTACTGCAGCAGGAATGCGGCGAAGGAGGTGCGGTCGACCGCGGCGACGCGGTGGCCCTTGATGTCTTCGAGACGGTGGATGTCCGGGCGGTCGCTGCGGGTGAAGATCACGCCGCCAAACTGATTCACCAGCTTGCCGTTCTCCAATTTGACCAGGGTGGCGATCCGGGAGACGCCGTAGAGGCTCTCCATCAGGATGTAGTGCTGGGGGTTGGTCAGCACGAAATCGAGTTCCCGCTGGCCGAGGGCGCTCTCGAATTCGCTCAGGGTCATCGGCACGGCCTCGAAGCGGGAGCCGGGAAGTTGCGACGAGAGGAAGTCCATCGTCGGCTGCCACTCGTTCAAGGTGACCGGTTTGTCGCGAAAGGACGTGATGCCGACGCGATAGACCTGTTCGGCCATGACCGTGGGAATGGACAGCAAGGCCAGCCACAGCAGGACAAGGATGAAGGATGGGGGCAGATGCCGTGTCTGCTGGGCGGCGGCATGCTGCACGGGCGCCCGGCGGGTGGAGGTCATGATGATGGCTCGAGAGGTTTGGTCAGCCAGCGCAGGAGTGTTGCAACCAGGGTTTCGGCGTCGACCGGCTTGGCGATGAAGTCGTCCATGCCGGCGTCGGCGCAGGCCTTGCGGTCTTCGTCGAAGGTGTTGGCGGTCATGGCGACGATGGGGGCGCGGGCATGGGCGTCGGGCAGGGCGCGGATCGCACGGGTGGCGCTGAGGCCGTCCATCACCGGCATCTGGATGTCCATCAGGATCAGGTCGTAGACGGTCTGGCTGGCCATGCTGAGGGCTTCGGCGCCGTTGACGGCGAGGTCGACCTGCAGGCCGAGTTCTTCGCGCAATAGTTCGAGGGAAACTTCCTGATTCACCCAGTCGTCTTCGACCAGCAGGATGCGTCGCTTGCCGCAGGTGCCGCGTAGCAGGTTTTCGGCCTCGGCACCCGACAGCGCGGGTGCTGCGGCCTCGCTGTCGGGGCGGCTCTTGCCGACCCGGACGGTGAACCAGAAGGTGCTGCCCAGACTGGGGGTGCTGCGGACGCCGATGTCGCCCCCCATCTGGCGGATGAGGCTCCGGCAGATGGCGAGACCGACGCCGGTGCCGCCGAATCGGCGCGTGGCGGAACCGTCGGCCTGTTCGAAGGCCTGGAAGATGCGCTGCTGGGCGTCCGGCTCGATGCCGACGCCGCTGTCCTGGACTTCGAAGTGCAGCAGGGCGGCGTCCGCGCTTTCCTCGTCGAGACGAGCGCGCACGGCGATGCTGCCGCCGGCGGTGAACTTGATGGCGTTGCCGACGATGTGCAGCAGCACCTGCTGGATGCGCTGGGGGTCGCCGATCAGCGGCTGGGTTTCGAGTGGCGGCGCGAGCTCGATGCGCAGGCCGAGCCCCTTGCTGCCGAGGCCGGCGCTGACCAGGCTGAGGACCTGGGCGGTGAGGTCGGGCAACTCGAAGCGGGCTTGCTCGACGGGGCGCTTCTCGGCATCGATGCGGGCCAGTTCGAGCACGTCGTTGAGCAGTTGGAGCAGGTGGCTGGCGGCACGGGAGATCTTGCCGAGGCGGTCCTGCTGGGCCGGGTCGGTGTTGCTGCGCTCGAGCATGTGGGTGAGGCCGATGATGGCGTTCATCGGCGTGCGCAGTTCGTGGCTCATGTTGGCCAGAAAGCTGCTTTTGGCGCGGTTGGCGGCTTCGGCGGCTTCCTTGGCGATGGACAGGTCGGCGGTGCGGGCGGCGACGAGTTCTTCGAGATTGTTCCGGTGGCGCTGCAGTTCGGCTTCGGCAAGCTTGCGTTCGGTGATGTCGCGCACCGTGGCGTAGATGTAGTCCTGGCCGTCTGCGGCGACCCGGTTGGCGGTGATGGCCACGTCGATTTCGCGGCCGTCCTTGCGCCGGTGGCGGGTTTCGAACTTTTCGGTGCCGCGGGTACTGACCCTGTTTTGGTGCGCGGTCCAGGTGTCGGGGGGGAAGCACGGGTCGATGTCCGGGACGCTGAGCGCGGTCAGTTCTTCGCGGGTGTAGCCGAGCATGTCGCAGGCGGCCTGGTTGACGCGCACGATGCGGGCGTCGGGCCGCATCCAGTAGGCGCCGTCGGCGGAATTGTCGATGGAGATCGTCGCCAGGGCGAGTTCGCGGTTCTTGGCGGCCAGATCGGTTGTCTGACGCTCGACCTGACGCTGGATGATGGCGTTGCGGCCGGTGATGCCGAGGATCAGGGTCTGCAACAGGGTGGCGAAAAGCAGGCCGATCACGCCGACGCCCCAGGCGATCCACGGGCGGTTGGATTCCATGTAGCGGTCGTCGGCGAGGATGGTCAGCGTCCATTCCCGGTCGCCGAAGCGCAGCGGCGCTTTCCAGCTGGCACGGGGCGTCTGGCCGTTCGGTATCTCGGCCTGGTCGTCGAGGTGCCGGACCGTGCCGATGGCGGCGGGGTCGGTGAGTTCGATATGCAGGCCGGGCGGAAGGTCTGCGCGGGTTGTCATCTCGAGGAGCTGGCCGACCTTGATGACGGCCACCGCGAAGCCTTCGAGGGTGTCGCGGTCGGTCTGCCCGGGCAGCCGGCGGAGCACCGGCGTCATGGCCAGCACGGCAATCCGCTTTTCTTGCACCAGCCGGATCGGCGAGGTGACGGCCATGCCCTTGCCCGGCGTCATGGCGCGGTTCAGCGCTTCGCTGCGCACCGGTTCGGAGGCGATGTCGAAGCCGATCGCGCGCAGGTTGGCCTCGCGGGGGGCGATGTAGGTGACGGCGACGTAGGTTTCGCGGCGGACCGCGGGCTTCGGTTTGCCGTCGCGGTCCCTTTCGGTGATCTGGAAATCCGGGATGCCGAGACGCTCGGCCATCTGCTGCTCGAAGTGGGCCCGCCGTGCGTCGGGCACGAGTGCGTTGAAACTGAGAGCGGCGAGATCGGGGTTGTCCTGCATCGTGGACAGGGTGAAGGCGTCGAAATGGGCTGGGTTGAGGGCCGGGCTCACTTCGATGAAACGACGCAGCGCCTGGAGCGCTTCCCGGTGGGCCAGCAGGCGGTCGGCGATGCGCTTGTGGATCAGTTTGCCGTCCGTCTCGAGGCGGGCCTGCTGGATGCTCTGCTCCCAGCGGGCGGTTGCGTAGAAGGAGGCGCCGACGAGGAGCAGGGTCAGCATCATCAGCAGCGCCATGTGGCGGCGGCTGCGCCACAGCGGATTCGGCCGGAGCAGGAAGCAGAAGCAGAGCGGCGCGAAAGTGAGCGTTCCGAGGGTGTCGCCGACAAACCAGTTCCACCACGCGAAAGGCATCATCGTCGGCTCGATGATGCCGATCAGGACCAGGCTGCCGATGCCGATCGTGGCCGATACCAGACAGGCGAGCGGTCCGCCGAGCAGCATGAACTGCAGCACCGAGCGTTCGCTTTCGAGGCTGCGCCAGGCGTTTCCGAGCCGCCACTGGATCAGCGTCCGGGCCACCCAGGCCTGGGTGGTGGCACCGCTGGCGATCAGCAGGGCCGCGGCAACGGTGACGGGCGAGAGGGTGCCGTTGAGTCCGGCGAGGCTCAGATTGAGAAGCGCCGAGCCGAGCCAGATGCCGGGAAGGACGCCGTTGCCGAAACAGAGCGCCACGGCCAGCGCGAGCCCGGAGGCGGGAAAGATCGGGCTGGCGTAGCCCTTGCCGATCGCGAAGGCGAGTCCGAGACCGCCGAGCGCCATATAGGCGAGGGCGATCGACAGGTTGCGGCGAAGGGGGCTGGAAGGTCTGGTGAGCGGATGCATTGTCCGGGACGGCGGGGCTGTCGGTCGGGCGCATTGGGTGCTGTCGGCGTCCGCTGTATGGATGGCGCGATGCGCTTTCCTTGTCGCTTTATACGGCCATAAAGGCAAGAATCTTTATAGCGCGGACATGCTGGCCGGGCCCGGCGAGATCGCGAATCTTAGCGCTTTGCTGCCGTGGCGGGGTCAGCTCATGCGTCCGCCGCGCTTGCGCGTGCCGACTCCGGCCATGGCGGCCAGCCCGCTGCTGGCGTGGGCGTGGCAGATGGCGCAGGCGAGGGCGTCGGCGGCGTCGGACGAGGGGCTGGCGGTGAGCGCGAGCAGCCGTTCGACCATGTGGCAGACCTGCTCCTTGGCAGCCTTGCCGTGGCCGACCACCGCCTGCTTGACCTGCAAGGCGGTGTATTCGGCGACCGGCAGATCGCACGAGACGGCGCCGCAGATCGCCGCGCCGCGGGCCTGACCCAGGAGCAGGGTGGATTGGGGATTGACGTTGACGAACACGATCTCGACCGCCACCTGGTCGGGCTGGTAGGTGGCGATCACCTCGCGCACCCCGTCGAGGATGATCTTGAGGCGCGCCGGCAGGCTGCCTTCGCCGCTCCGGATGCAGCCGCTGGCCACATAGCGCAACTGGCTGCCCAGGGTGTCGATGACGCCGAAGCCGGTGTTGCGCAGACCGGGGTCGATGCCGAGGATGCGCGTGGCGACGGTGGCGGAGGCGGCCTTGAGTTTCATTGGCGGGCCAGCCACACGCCGAACACGGTGATGCCCATCCCGGCCAGCGCCAGTCCGGTGAAGGTTTCGCCGAACACCGCCCAGGCGATCAGCGCGGTGGTGGGCGGCGTGAGGTAGAACAGGCTCGCCACATTCACCGCACTGCCGCTCCTGATCAGCAGATTGAGCAGGCTGATCGCGCCGACCGACAGCACCAGCACCAGCCAGCCCAGCGCAAAGACGAAGTGGCCGCTCCAGAGGATGGTCATGGTTTCGGTCTGGCTGGCGACCAGGGCGCTGACGATGAGGCTGGGTACGAACTGGATCACCGAGCCAGTGCGCAGATCGAAGGCCGGACAGAAGCGCTTTTGATACAGCGTGCCGGCGGTGATGCCGACAAGGGCGATCAGCACCGGCGCGATCATCGCGGTGAGTTCCGGCGTGCTCGCCGCCGCGGCCACCTTGTGCGCCACCACCAGCCCGACCCCGCCGAAACCCAGCACCAGCCCGGCCCACTGGCGCGGCCGCACCCGCTCGCCGAGCAGCAGGCCAGCGCCCAGTGCGGTGAGCAAAGGCTGCAGGCCGACCACCAGCGCAGCGATGCCCGCCGGCAGACCGTGGCCGATGGCGACGAAAACGCCGCCGAGGTAGGTGGCATGCACCAGCAGCCCGGTGACGCCGATATGCAGCCACTGGCGCGGCGAATGGGGCCACGGGGCGCGGGTGGCCAGCGCCACGCCGCCCATCACGGCGATCACCAGCGCGTAGCGGAGGCATAAAAAAGTGATCGGTTCGGCGTAGGGCAGGCCGAATTTGGCGCCGATGAAGCCGGTGCTCCACAGCAGTACGAACAGGAAGGGGTAGAAGCGGGTCATGAAGGAGCTGCGTGAAGGGCTGAAGCCGGGAAGGGGGCGCGCCCGAACGGCCGGGCGCCTCCTCGGCCATTACGGCATCGGGTGTTTGCCGCGGTAGATGCGGGTGGCGGCCGAGACGATGACTTGCGCTTCGGCGGCGGGGATGTCCGGCAACTGTTCGCGCACGACGCGATAGGCGAGGTGTTCGAGGGTCTGACCGTTCCAGGCATTGGCCGGATCGAAGAAGGGTTCGATGATGAGATAGGCCTTGGCAACCAGCTCGCGCAGGGGAAGGTTCTTGCGGCGTTCGGGAACGGTGCTCATGGAGGTGCTCCGGGGACGATGAGGCTCCGGATGATACCGCAGGGCTTCGGGCGGGCTGCGTCGCGGGTTGGCGGCACGACGTATTTCGTCTTCGGGGAAAAAATCACGAACCGGACCTTTTGCCGCTTAAGAAGGGCGGGCCCGTACCGTTGAAGGCGGACTCAAGATAGATCGGGAGGGCCGATAGTGTTCACTCAAATCGTGTATTCAAGCTACGCCACCCGGGCTTTCAACGAGGGGGAGCTGGCCGAGATTCTTGCTTCGTCCGTGAAAGGCAACGCCCGCAGGGACATCACGGGGCTGCTTCTGTATACCA
>CALMXT010000075.1 GCA_937871125.1 uncultured Zoogloea sp.
ACGCGGCTCGATGGCCGCGTTTTTTGTCTGCAGCGGGGACGAAGCCCCGGCCTTTTCGCTTATGCCTCGTCGCGGGCGGCACGCTTGCGATCGTGCTCCTTGAGATGGCGCTTGCGCAGGCGGATGCACTTCGGGGTGATTTCCACAATTTCGTCGTCGGCGATGAATTCGATGGCCGATTCGAGGGTCAGGGAGATCGGCGGAATCAGGCGCACGGCTTCGTCGGTGCCGGAGGAGCGCACGTTGGTCAGCTGCTTGCCCTTGATCGGATTTACGACCAGATCGTTGTCGCGGGTGTGGATGCCGATGATCATGCCTTCGTACAGCGCATCGCCCGGGCTCACGAACATGCGGCCACGGTCTTGCAGCTTCCAGAGAGCGTAAGCCACGGCTTCGCCGTCGTCCTGGGAGATCAGCACGCCGTTGCGACGTTCGCCCATTGCTGCGGCCATCGGGCCGTAGTCGTCGAACACGTGGCTGGCGAGGCCGGTACCGCGGGTAAGGGTCAGGAATTCACCCTGGAAACCGATCAGGCCGCGGGCCGGGATGCGGTACTCGAGACGCACGCGACCCTTGCCGTCCGGCTGCATGTCCTGCAGTTCGCCACGGCGGCGGCCGAGTTCTTCCATGACGCCGCCCTGGTGGGTTTCTTCGACGTCGACGGTGAGCATTTCATAGGGCTCGGACTTGACACCGTCGATCTCTTTGAACACCACGCGCGGACGGCCCACCGCGAGTTCGTAGCCTTCGCGGCGCATGTTCTCGAGGAGGATGGTCAGGTGCAGTTCGCCACGGCCGGAGACCTGGAAGGTGTCGGAGTCGCCGGTGTAGTCGACGCGCAAGGCGACGTTCTTCAGGAGTTCCTTTTCGAGGCGCTCGCGGATCTGGCGGCTGGTGACGAACTTGCCTTCGCGTCCGGCCAGCGGGGAGCTGTTGACCATGAAGTTCATGGTCAGGGTCGGTTCGTCGACGGCGATCGGAGTCAGAGCTTCGGGCTTTTCGGGGTCGCAAAGGGTGACACCGATGTTCACCTGGTCGATACCGGAGACCAGCACGATGTCGCCGGCTTCGGCGTAGTCGGCCTGGCTGCGTTCGAGACCCTTGAAGGTGAGAATCTGGCCGATCCGGGCCTTGCCGCGGTTTTCGTCGCCGTACATCACGACGACTTCCTGGTTCGGCTTGATGCTGCCGCGCTTGATGCGGCCGATGCCCAGCTGGCCGATGTAGGTGGAGTAGTCGAGCGAGCAGACTTGCAGTTGCAGCGGGCCCGCGACATCCACGTCGGGTTGCGGAACGTGCTTGAGAATGGCGTCGTAGAGCGGCGTCATGTCGGTGCCGGGTTTGTCGGCGTCGAGCATGGCGTAGCCGTTCAGCGCGGAGGCGTAAACGACCGGGAAGTCGAGCTGCTCGTCGGTGGCGCCGAGCTTGTCGAAGAGGTCGAAGGTGTGGTTGATGACCCAGTCGGGGCGCGAGCCCGGACGGTCGATCTTGTTGATCACGACGATCGGCTTGAGGCCGAGGGCCAGTGCCTTGCGGGTTACGAAGCGGGTCTGGGGCATCGGGCCTTCGACCGCATCGACCAGCAGCAGAACGCCGTCGACCATCGACAGCACGCGCTCGACTTCGCCGCCGAAGTCGGCGTGTCCCGGGGTGTCGATGATGTTGATATGGGTGTCGCCATACTGGACCGCACAGTTCTTGGCGAGAATGGTGATGCCACGCTCTTTTTCGAGGTCATTGCTGTCCATGACCCGTTCGGTGACCTGCTGGTTTTCACGGAAGGTGCCGGACTGGCGCAGAAGCTGGTCGACGAGGGTGGTTTTGCCGTGGTCGACGTGCGCGATGATGGCAATGTTGCGAATGGAACGGGACATGGATGTGGATACCGAAGTACTTGTAAACGCGATATTTTAGCACGCTTTGCGCGTTGCAGCATCGGCGGCGCGCGAAGGGGGGCGTGCTAAGATGCGCGCCCCATTCGGATTTCTAGGAGTAGCGCGGCATGCTGGCGATTATTGGCGGTAGCGGCCTGACCCAATTGGCCAACCTGAGCGTGATCCGCCGCGAGGTGGTGCGCACGCCTTTTGGCGAGCCTTCCGGGGCGCTGACTTTCGGGCTGTTGTGCGAGCGTCCGGTGGTCTTTCTGGCCCGTCACGGCTATGGGCATACGATTCCGCCGCACCAGGTCAATTATCGGGCCAACCTGTGGGCGCTACGGGAGGCCAAAGTGGACGAGATCATTTCGGTGGCGTCGGTGGGAGGAATTCGTTCCGATCTGTGTCCGGGCGAGTTGGTGGTGCCGAATCAGATCATCGATTACACCTGGGGTCGCAAGAGCACTTTTCACGAAAGCACCGACGAGCCGGTGGTGCACATCGACTTCACCGAGCCCTACGACGCCGACGTGCGGCGGCGCATCCTCGCGGCTGCGGTTATGGCCGGCCAGCCGGTTGTGGATGGTGCGGTGTATGCCGCTACCCAGGGGCCGCGTCTCGAAACGGCCGCCGAGATCAATCGTCTGGAGCGCGACGGCGCCGATCTGGTCGGCATGACCGGCATGCCGGAAGCGGCGCTGGCCCGCGAGCTGGGCATTCCCTATGCAGCCATCAACGTGGTGGCCAATTTTGCCGCCGGGCGAGGCGATAGCCGCCGCGAGATTTGCTTCGACAGCATCGATGCGGTTTTGCGGGAGGCGATGGGGCGTGTGCGCTCGGTGCTCGATCACCTCTGCGAAGGGTGAATCCGAGATGATCCGCGACGTTCTGCGTATGGGCGATGCGCGCCTGCTTTCCCGTGCTCGACCGGTGACGGCGTTCGATACGCCCGAACTCGCCGCGCTCATCGACGATATGCGCGACACCATGCGTCATCTGTCGGGTGCCGGGCTGGCGGCGCCTCAGATCGGTGTCGACCTGCGGGTGGTGATTTTCGGTGGGGGGCCGAGTCCGCGCTATCCCGATGCCTCGGCGGTGCCGGATACGGTGCTGATCAATCCGGTTCTGACGCCGTTGGCGCAGGAAGAGGAGTCTGGTTGGGAAGGTTGTCTGTCGGTGCCGGGGCTGCGCGGCTGGGTGCCGCGCTGGACGCAGCTTCGCTATACCGGCTTCGATCCGTCTGGCGCGCCGATCGACCGCGTTGCGACGGGTTTTCATGCGCGCGTGGTGCAGCATGAATGCGACCATCTGGATGGCATTCTTTACCCGATGAGGGTCCGGGATTTCTCCCGCTTCGGGTTCACCGAGGTGTTGTTTCCGGATGGCGCGGTAGCGGCCGACGACTGAGCGCCGGTCTGAACGGGTTTGTCTAGACGGCCAGTTTTTCCAGTAGTTCGGATTCGATCTTCAGTACCTGGGCTTCTTTGGCGAGGTCGTTGCCGCTGATCAGGAAGGTGTCTTCGGCCCGTTCGCCGAGGGTCGCGATCTTGGCTGTGTGCAGGTTGATGCCGTGGTCTGCCAGCGTTCGGGCTACGCCGAACAGCAGGCCGGGACGGTCTGCGGCGGTTACCGACATGATGTAGTACTGGCCGCGTTCGTCCGGGCGGATGTTCACTTCCGGGGTGATCGGGAAATGCCGGACTTCGCGAGACAGGCGGCCGCTCGCTGGCTGGTCGATCGGCGCGTCGGTGCGCAGACGTTCGGTGAGATCGTGTTCGAGCAGGTTGATGACGTCGCGGTAGTGGATTTCATGGCCGGGGTCGAGCAGCACGAAGCTGTCGAGGGCAAAGCCGTGGCGGGTGGTGTGGATTTTCGCGTCGGCGATCGTGAAGCCGAGCCGGGCAAAAAATCCGCACAGACGCACGAAGAGATCCTTCTGATCCCGCATATAAACCATGACCTGCAGGCCTTCGCCGTTGTGGCTGGGGCGCGCCTTGACAACCGGGTCGTCGGATTCGATGCGGTAGTAGAGCATGCGGGCGTGCCAGGCGATCTCCTCAGCGTCGTGGCGCATGAAATACACCGTGTCGAGCTGCGTCCATAGCTGGTCTTCGGTGCCCGGACGCAGACCGTAGTAGCGCAGCAGGTTGCGGGCGTCCTCCTGACGCAAGGGGGTGCCGAGTGCCTGCTGGGGGGTGGCGCCACGCAGCAGTCGCTGGGTGGCGAAGAACAGGTCTTCGAGCAGCTTGCCCTTCCAGCCGTTCCATACCTTAGGGCTGGTGCCGCGGATGTCGGAGTGGGTCAGGATGTAGAGCGCGGTGAGGCGGCGCTCGGTCTGGACCAGTTCGCCGAAGCGGCGGATCACGTCGAGGTCCGACAAATCCTGCTTCTGGGCCACATTGGACATCGAGAGGTGATGTCCGACCAGCCATTCGACGAGTGCGGTGTCGGTTTCGTCGAGACCGTGGGATATGCAGAAATCCCGCGCATCCTTCATGCCGAGCTTGGAGTGATCGCCACCACGACCCTTGGCGATGTCGTGGAAAAGGGCGGCAATGTAGATCAGCCAGGGCTTCTCGAAGCTGGTGGCAAGGCGCGTCAGCAGCGGATATTCGTGGGCGTGCTCGGCGACCATGAAGCGCCTTACGTTGCGCAGCACCTGCAGGCTGTGCTGATCGACGGTGTAGACGTGGAACAGATCGTGTTGCATCTGGCCGACGATGCGTCGCCAGGCAGGCATGTAGAAGCTCAGGATGCCGTACTGGTTCATGCGACGCATTTCGTGCACGACGCCGCGCTTTTGCTGCAGCAGGCGCAGGAACAGGGCGCGGTTGGTCGGGTCGCGACGGAAGTCGGCGTCGATCAGTTTGCGACCGCGCCACAGGGCGCGCAGCGTGCGGGCGGTCATGCCCTTCAGTTCCGAGCGTTGCTGCAGGATCAGAAAGCACTCAAGCAGGGCGCTCGGATGGCGGTCGAAGACGCCTTCGTCGCGCACGTCGAGGTATTCGCGGACGCACTGGAAGCGCTCGTTGATGTTGATTGCAGCGGGGTGGCGGTTGGGGAAGAACTCGACGCCAAAGTTCAGCAGCAGGATGGTGTTGAGTTGGGTGACCTTTTTGGCGGTGCGGTAATACTCTTGCATGAAGACTTCCGAGACACGGCGGTTCTCGGTGGCTTCGAAACCGAATTTGAGGGCCAGTTTTTCCTGGTGGTCGAACAGGACGCGATCCTCCCGGCGCCCGGTCAGATGGTGCAGGCGGATGCGGACGTGCTGGAGGAAGCGTTCGAGCTCGCGCAGTTCGGTGGCTTCTTCGGTGGTGACG
>CALMXT010000076.1 GCA_937871125.1 uncultured Zoogloea sp.
ATAGTCGGCCCTGCAAAATTCATCCCAGTGCCCGGGCCAACCGGAAATTCTGATTAGTCGAGTTCGATCGGGAATGATCGCCGTTGATGAGCGCAATGAGCGCCCATAAAAACGAGCGCAAAAAGGTGGCCTTCAGGCCCAGACGGACCATGGCCCGCAGCAACCAGCGCAGGTTGTAACCCGTAGCGCACAGCACGGCATGCAGTGCATCGCCCAGTTGCCCTTGAAGCCAACAACGATCCATTCGGTGATCCGACTTGAGGTGACCAATCGCTGGCTCCACCGCCTGTCGTCGCTTGAGCCAGCGGCGCTGTTGCCTGGTCAGCGACTTGTACTTGCCGCGGTGAATGATCTCTACCCTGGGATTGTCACGATCCACACCGCGAAAGCCCAGGTCAACGACCACTTCCTTTGGTTCGCGCCCGACATCTTCGAGCAGGATGCGCGTTTGCTCGAGTTGCGCGGAAAGAATGTGACCGTCGTAGGGGTTGCCGGGGAAGGTCCGCGCCCCGACCATCAGGCCGCTCTTATGGGTTACGGCGATACTGGCCTTGACGCCGAACTCGTAGGGTTTCCGGGCTTTGCCTTTGCCGATGCATTCGACTTCCGGCGCATGCAGGGCGTACAGCTTGTTTTTGTCCTTCGGTTGTTGCGTGCGGATGCGCTCAGCCCGTTCGAGCTGCGTGTTCAGATGGGTCATGGCGCCAGGGGATTCACTGCTCGCACTGGTCAGTTTGCGTTTGATTTCGCGCAGGACAATGCCCAGGAGGGTGCGCTGGCGTTTGACAGTACGCCGCAGGCGCTTGAACTGTTTGGCCTGGGCATAGCCGCCAGCTTTGCGGCGCAACTCCTTGCCCTCTTTCACAAAGGTCTGCTTCAAGGCGATGCCGACGCGCTTGGCGGCTTGCACGACCTTGGCCCGGGCGATCTCCAGCAGGCGGCTATCGACCGGATGGGCGATGGCTTTCTCCTGGACCGTCGTATCGACAATGACCCGTTCGAATTCCGCCGGACGCACGGCTTTGCTCTGCACGGCGGTGTCGATGGTTGCCTTGAGCAGTTCTTCCACTCCCGCTTCGCCGATGGCGGTGCGAAAGCGGCCAATCTGGGTGGCATCGCAGGGTAGTGTCGGCGTGTAGTAGTCCTGGCCACTGAAGTATTGCCACACCACGTTCTCCGACCAGCGGGCCACCAGTTCCTCGTCGCTCAGGTTGAAGGCGTGCTTGAGGTAGAGCAGTGCGGCCATCAAGCGGATCGGCAGACGTGGCCGGCCGGCGGCACTGACCCCGGCACCAGCAATCTCCAGCGTCGTCCCGAACAGGTCGCTGCCTGGCAGCACTTGGCCCGACCGATTCTTACGGGCAAAGGCCGGCGCCAAAGCCGCTTCAATCCGGGCCCACGGCAACCGACCGGCCAGTACCGCCAAGGGGTGCCGGAGATCAATCATTTGATCGAGTCGGGCACGGAAAAAGTCGTCGGTGACCATCAGAACTTCCCTCAATTTCTCTCAGGTTTCCATGGCTATTATTTTAATTTCTCAGGGATTTGTTGGGGTGAGTTTCCGGCACAAACCTTCTGTTTATGCGCCTTACCGAACTTTTGCAGGGCCGACT
>CALMXT010000077.1 GCA_937871125.1 uncultured Zoogloea sp.
CGGCGGTTCCAAGCCCTGGATTGTACGGGCCGGCGAAGTTAAGTTCGGTTAAGTATCGGCGGTCGGAAGGTAAATCCCGCACAAAAAACAAACCCCCGACGAGCGGGGGCTTGGGGGTCTATCGGCAGCGGAAAGCCACCTCGCGGCGGCTTCCAATGCACTCGACGGTGTCGATCAGGCCATCGCCTTGACGTGCTGGATGACTTCGCCGATCGCCTTTTGGGCAGAGCCATACAGGAGGCGGGTGTTGTCCTTGAAGAACAGCGCGTTCTCGATGCCCGAATAACCCGTGCCCTTGCCGCGTTTGACGACGATGACGTTCTGCGCCATGTCCGCGTTGAGGATCGGCATGCCGTAGATCGGGCTGGACTTGTCGGTACGTGCCGAAGGATTCACCACGTCGTTGGCACCGATCACGAGCGCCACGTCGGCCTGGGCGAAATCGGCGTTGATTTCATCGAGGTCGAAGATCTTCTCGTAGGGAACGCCGGCTTCGGCCAGCAGCACGTTCATGTGGCCCGGCATACGCCCCGCCACCGGGTGGATCGCGAAGACCACCTCGACGCCGGCTTCTTCCAGCAGTTCGGTCATTTCCCAGACCTTATGCTGGGCACCGGCCACCGCCATGCCGTAACCCGGCACGATGATGACCTTGCCGGCGTAGCGCATCATGGCTGCCGCATCCATCGCACCGACTTCCTTCTGCTCGCCTTGGACGGCTTCGCCACCGCCCGCAGCCGCCATCGGCACAAAGAGGATGTTGCTGATCGGCCGGTTCATGGCCTTGGCCATCAACTGGGTCAGCAGCGTACCGGCGGCACCAACCACGATACCGGCAATGATCAGCGCCGGAATGCCCATCACGAAGCCTTCGAAACCCACCGCCAAGCCGGTAAAGGCATTGAAAAGGGAGATCACGACCGGCATGTCGGCACCGCCGATGGGCAGCGTGATGACCGTACCGAGGACCAGAGCGAGGATGAAGAACGCGCCGACCAGCGTCGGATCGACCGCCGGCGCCGCGACGATGGCGATTCCGAGACCGAGCGCCGCCAGTGCCAGCACGACGTTCACCGCGTTCTGGGCGGGCAGCCGGAAGGCCGACTTCATCACGCCCTGCAGCTTGGCCCAGGCAACCACCGAGCCGGAGAAGGAAACCGCACCGATCAGCGCGCCGAGCGTGGCCAGCAGGGTCACCACCACGCCGTGCATCTCGCCGCGGGCGAACTCCACCGCCGCGATGGCGGCCGCAGCACCGCCGCCCATGCCGTTGTAGATGGCGACCATCTGCGGCATGTCGGTCATGGCGACCTTCTTGCCGGAAATCCAGGCAAGCGCACCACCAAGGCCAATGGCAACGATCATCAGCAGGTAGTTGCTCATGCCCGGAGTCAGGAAGGTGACCACCGTGGCGAGCAGCATGCCGACACCTGCCCAGATGATGCCCTTGCGCGCCGAAACCGGCGAACTCATACCCTTCAGGCCGAGAATGAACAAAATCGCGGCGATGAAGTAGCTCGCGTCAATCAGCCACTTGATAGCCATTACTTGCTCTCCTTCGACTTGAACATGGCCAGCATGCGTTCGGTCACCACGTAACCGCCCGCCGCGTTGGCCGCACCGAGCAGCACGGCGACAAAGCCGATTGCCTGCTGCAGCGGGGTTTCCGCCTGGCCGAGGGCGATCATGCCGCCCACCAGCACGACACCGTGCACAAAGTTCGAGCCCGACATCAGCGGCGTGTGCAGGATCACCGGCACACGGGAAATGACTTCGTAGCCGGTGAAGGCCGCGAGCATGAAAATATAAATTGCGACGAATCCGTCCATGATCGTCTCCCGGTTACAGGCCCAGAGCCTGTTTGACGCCCGCGTGGCGAAGTTCGCCCGCGTGGGTCAGACAGGCACCGGCCAGCACTTCGTCCTCCCAGTCCAGGGCCAAAGCCCCGTCCTTGATGAAGGGCGAGATGAAGTTGAAGAGGTTCTTGGCATACATTTCCGAGGCATGCACCGGCATGCGGCTCGGGATGTTGACCGGACCGATGATCAGCGTCTCGTTGACCCAGGTCTTCTCCCCGGCCAGGGTGCCGGCCACGTTGCCGCCGGTTTCCGCCGCCATGTCGACGACGATCGAGCCGGGCTTCATGCGCGCAATCATGTCGGCACTCACGATCACCGGCGCTTTTCTGCCGGGGATTGCCGCGGTGGTGATCAGCGCATCGCAGTCGGCAATCGCCTTGCCGAGCTTCTCGGCCTGCAGACGCTTCTCGTCGTCGGTCAATTCGCGGGCATAGCCACCGGTCCCGGCCGCCGACACACCGGTGTCAACAAACTTTGCACCCAGGGATTCGACCTGCTCCCGCGTTTCCGGGCGCACGTCGTAACCGGAAACCATGGCGCCGAGACGCTTGGCGGTCGCGATGGCCTGCAGACCGGCCACCCCAGCACCGATCACGAGCACCTTGGCCGGTCGAATCGTGCCCGCGGCGTAGGTCAGCATGGGAAAGAACTTGGGCGAGTGATCGGCCGCGATCAGCGCACATTCGTAACCCGCCACGGCGGCCTGGCTCGACAGCACGTCCATGCTCTGCGCACGGGAGATGCGGGGCAGCAGCTCCATGGCAAAGCAGGTAATGTTCTTTTCGCGCAGTACCTTGATCCGTTCCTTGCTGGTCCAGGGCTGCTGCAGCCCGATCAGCACGGCACCCGACTTCAGTTCGGCCAGATCGTCGAGGCCCAGCGGCTGAACCTGTAGAACGACGTCCGCTTTGCGCAACACGGCCTTGGCATCCGCATCGAGTTCGGCAACGCCAAAATCTTCGTCGCGGAAATACGCCGATTCACCTGCACCAGCTTGGAGCAGCAACGCCGCTCCAAGCCCCTGATATTTCTTGGCTACGTCCGGAACGAGCGCAACACGTCGCTCACCCGGCGCAAACTCTTTGGTCACACCGATGACCAGAGGCATGGAACCTCCTTTAGAAGGTAGTTGAAATTCTGCTATCGTCACCAAAAGCTATTAATGACGACATATATCTCGCTAATTCCGCTGGGCAAACCGGCATTTCTCGGCTTTTTGAGAGGAAAAACGAGTCATTTAATTAATTGATCCGAGCAAGATGCGAAAGTCTAGCAAGAAACATACTCGCCCGACCCGAAAGTTAGGGTTACCCCCAGGGTCATTGGTGCATATCGGCGAAATCAAGACCGCAAAGCCTAACATCACCCTTATCGAGTTCGACGCCCACGGCATCACGGAAACCCGCTTCGACAACATCGAAGCCTCCCGTGAGCACCGGCCGACCCGCGAAAAGATGTGGCTCAACGTTTATGGGCTGCACGACCCGGCGGTCATGGCCGAAATCGGGCGGCGCTTCAAACTCCACCCGCTCGTCCAGGAAGACATCCTCAACACTCTGCAACGCCCCAAAAGCGACGAGTACGCCGACTACCTGTTCATCGTCGCCCGCTGCTTCGATTTCGACACCGAAACCCGCAGCCTCACGTCCGACCAGGTCAGCATCGTCCTCGGACATAACTTTGTGCTGACCTTCCAGGAGCGCGCCACCGGTGCATTCGAAGCAGTACGGGAAAGACTGCGGGCCGAAACAGGCGCAATGAAGACTCACGGCACCGACTACCTGGCCTACGCCCTTCTCGACACCCTGGTAGACCGTTACTTCGTCATGCTCGACAATCTCGCCGATATGGCCGAGGAACTCCAGGACGAAGCCCTGAACCGCCCGAACCCGTCTCTGCTGGCCGAGATCAACCGCGTCAAGCATGAAGCGCTGTTACTCCGCCGAGCGGTCTGGCCCTTGCGTGAAATCCTCAACCTGCTGGCCCGCGCCGACAATGGCTTCTTCACCGCAGACACCCGCCTCTATCTGCGGGACATCTACGACCACACCGTGCATGTGCTGGAATCGCTGGAGTCGGTGCGCGACCTGCTCGCCGACCTGCTCGATATCTACTTGTCCAGTGTCAGCAACCGCCTCAACACCGAGGTGCGCATTCTCACCGTTCTGACGACGCTGTTCATGCCGGCGACACTGATTGCCGGCATTTTCGGCATGAACTTCCAGACCATGCCGCTGCTCGACGAGCACGATGGTTTCTGGATCGCCCTGGCCACGATGCTGGGCGCAGCAACGGTGATGGCGGCTGCATTCTGGCGCCGAAACTGGCTCAGGACAAAATAGCCCGGCTCAGCCGGGCCGGGGCGTCGAATCAGACGCCCAGCTTGGGGAAATCGCCGCGGGACTGAGGAGGCTTGGCAGCCACCTCGACGAGTTTGACGATGGCAAGGGAGATGTTGTCGCCACCGCCACGGGCGCGCTGACGGGCCATTTCGATAAGCATCGAAGCCGCATCGCGAGGCGATTGAGCGGCGAGAATCTGGCCCATTTCCTCTTCCGAGATATAGGCCCACAAACCGTCGGAGCACAACAGAAACGCGTCGCCACCAACCAGGGGCGACACGTGCCCGACATCCACCCGCGGCTCCCGCTCCGATCCCAGGCAGGACAGCAACACGTTACGGTTGGGATGGCGCAGCGCCCCCTCGGCATCCAGCCTGCCCTTGCGCACAAGCTCCTCGACGAGGGAATGATCGACGCTGCGGGACACCAACGCACCCCGGCGGAAATGGTAGAAGCGGGAATCCCCGCAGTGCGCCCAATCGGCCCGATCAGGTTGCATCATGAAGACCACTGCGGTGCTGTGCGGATCCTGCTCGCTGGTGAAGCGGGTCAGCTTGATGACGATGTGGGCCTCGTCGACAATGCCGCGCAGCAGATCCGGCGCACTCTCGGAAGCGGGAGCAAAGGCCTCGAAATTCTGCCTGGCCTTGAGGATCACCTGTTCGGCTGCCATCGCGCCACCCGAATGCCCGCCCATGCCGTCGGCAAGTACAGCCATCATGGTGCCCTTGCGGGTCGGATGGGCGAAAACCGCAGCACGATCTTGCTGTTCAGTACGGTCGCCAGTGTGCTTCGCGACGCAGGCTTCTGCCTGGTAGCGCTTCTTGGCACTCACCGAATCGGGGGCGGACAAGGACGAAACCGTAGGATTCAGCATGAACTCATCAGCACATTGGCGCAGCAATCGGATCCGCAGCGTGAAGACCCACCGCAACCATCAAGGTGGCGCAGACCATCATCAAAAGCCCGAATGCGTCTAGAACAAAATTGGCATTCGCGCAAAAAAACATCGCCGCAGACACTCACAAATCACTCCGACCATAGAAGAAATCACAGATTCACGAAGTTTAACCGTTTATACCTTTAGTACTAAAGACCGCTTTCCGCTTTCAGGTCGGTTTCGTGACATTTTCATCGATCAGTTCAATCCAATGTCGTATCGGCAACGCTGCTGCGCTTGAAAGATGCTCAATGCAACCGACATTAGCCGAAACAATGCATTCACTGCCTCCTTCCTGCAAGGCCGAAAGTTTTTCATCGCGCAGCCGTCTTGCCAGTTCCGGCTGAAGCAGCGAATAGGTGCCGGCCGATCCACAGCACAGATGGGCATCCCGCACCGGAACGAGTTCGAAACCTGCCGCCGTCAACAGTTCCTCGACCGTCCCGCGTATCCGCTGCCCATGTTGCAGGCTGCAAGGAGCGTGAAAGGCGATCCGCCGCGGCGGTCGGGCGACACTCCGCACCGCCAGCACCGCCTTCAGCTTGTCCGCCTCGGCGGACACCACTTCGGCCACATCGCGGGCCAACTCTGCGACTCTGGCTGCTTTCACGGCATAGTCAGGATCGGCCTTTAGCAGATGGCCGTAATCCTTTACCTGTACGCCGCAGCCCGACGCCGTGACGACAATCGCCTCAACCCCGCCGGCGGCAATGGCCGGCCACCAGGCATCGATGTTTCGGCGCGCGTCGTCACGGCCGCCATCCTGGTCTTGGAGATGGAACTTCACCGCGCCGCAGCAGCCGGCCCCCTGCTGTTCAACCAAGGAAATGCCGATCCGGTCGAGTACCCGAGCGGCAGCGGCATTGATGACCGGACGCATCGCCGGTTGAACGCAGCCGGCCAACACGATCATCCGTCGGGCATGGCGCGGCGCCGGCCAGACACCCGCCGGCGGGGCGTGAAGCACCTTGGCGGCCAGCCCTCTGGGCAGCAGCGGTCTCACCCATCGCCCGACAGCCAGCGCCGCACCGAACAATCCGCTCCTGGGCACGAACTCCCGCAGCGCCATGCGCATCAGCCGGTCAGCGCCGGTACGCGGCACTTGCTGCTCGACCACGTGTCGGCCGATGTCGGCCAATCTGCCGTACTCCACGCCCGACGGACAGGTGGTTTCACAGGCACGGCAGGTCAGGCAGCGGTCCAGGTGCAGACGCGTCTTTTCCGTTGCGGGCTGGCCTTCCAGCACTTGCTTGATCAGATAGATACGCCCGCGCGGACCATCCAGCTCGTCGCCGAGCAGCTGGTAGGTCGGACAGGTGGCGGTGCAGAAGCCGCAATGCACGCACTTGCGCAGGATATCCTCGGCTTCCCGGCCTTCCGGCGTGTCGCGGATGAAATCGGCGAGATGGGTCTGCATGCTTTACAGGCCTTCGTAGAGGCGACCGGGATTGAAAATACCGGCCGGATCGAATGCGCTCTTGAGTCGGCGATGAAGCGTCATCAGCGGCGCCGGCAACGGATGAAAGACTTCACTCCGACGGTCGCCATGCCGGAACAAGGTGGCGTGTCCGCCGAGTTCTGCAACGCGGGCGCGAACCCGGTCGGCCGGAGCGCTGGACCGCAGCCAGCGCTGAGCGCCGCCCCACTCCACCAATTGCGCACCATCCAGTTCGACAGCGAGGGCATCGCTGGGCAACGACAGGCGCCAGAGGGCTTCGTCCCCATCGAAGAAGGCGTCGCATTGATCACGCAGTCCTGCCCACAGGACGTCAGCCGCATCCTTTGCCAAGCACTCGCCGCCAAGTCTTGCAATGGCCGCTTCGACCGCCGCCGCCGCGCCCGACAGACGCAGGTGGAGCACACCGCTCCGCCACGCACTGGCCGACACCGGCAACGGCTGGGCGCTCCATGCGTTGAGCCGGTGCAAGGCCTCCGCTTCGTTCATTTCGAAGCGCAGCGTCGCCTCGGCCACCGGCCGCGGCAACACCTTGAGCGACACTTCCACGATCAAACCGAGCGTGCCGAGACTGCCGGCGAGCGCTCGGGAGACGTCGTAACCGGCAACGTTCTTCATGACTTCCCCGCCGAAACGCAGCACGTCGCCGCGCCCGTCGATGAGCCTCGCACCGAGCACGAAATCGCGCACTCCGCCCACCGCCGCCCGCCGCGGCCCGGCCAGCCCCGCCGCGACACAACCGCCAACCGTCCCGCCGCCACCGAAACGCGGCGGCTCGAAGGCCAGCATCTGGTTCTGCTCCGCCAGCAGAGTTTCGAGATCGGCAAGCCGGGTGCCGGCACGCACGGTCACGACCAGTTCGCTCGGCTCATAGCTCACCACGCCGTCGTAAGCGTCGGTGCTCAGCAATTCCCCGAATGGCTGGCGGCCGTAAAAATCCTTGCTTCCGCTGCCGCGGATGCACAGCGCGGTGCCGCTCGCCGAAGCCTCGCGGATACGTTCAGTCCAGCTCCGAATCCGATCGTTCACGCTTGTCTCCATCGTTCTTGCGCGCCTCGCGCAGGCGCTGCCGCTCCAGCCGTCCGGCTGTACGCAGGCCCATCCAGGTGCCGATCAGCGATAACACCGGCACCGCCACAAACAGAAATTGCAGCCAACCTTCGGGGATCGTTTCCATCAGAAGCGCGGCAGTTCGGGGTGAGCCTGAGGCAGGCCGGCACTCATCCGCTCGCGGCCGTATTCGGCACAGCGGTTGAGAGTCGGAATGGCCTTACCGGGATTGAGCAGACCAGCGGGATCGAAAGCCGCCTTGACCCGGTGGAAAGCCCGGATTTCGGGCGACGCGAACTGGCTGCACATCTGGTTGATCTTCTCGATGCCAACCCCGTGCTCACCGGTGATGGTGCCCCCAAGCGCCACCGAGAGTTCGAGGATCTCGGCGCCGAAGGCTTCCGCGGTGTGCTGGTCGCCGGGCTTGTTGGCGTCGAAGAGAATGAGCGGATGCAGATTACCGTCCCCGGCATGAAAGACGTTGATGCAGCGCATCGCGTATTTCTTTTCCATCGTCTGGATCGCTTGCAGCATTTCGCCAAGCCGCTTGCGCGGGATGGTGCCGTCCATGCAGTAATAGTCCGGCGAAATCCGTCCGGCCGCCGGAAACGCGGCCTTGCGCCCCGCCCAGAACCGCAGGCGTTCGGCCTCGTCGCGGGAAACGCGGACCTCGGTGGCGCCGCCGGCTTCGAGCAGCGCCCGCACACGACCGATCTCCTCAGCCACCTCTTCCGGCGTGCCGTCGGATTCGCACAGCAGAATCGCCTCGGCGTCGAGCGGATAGCCGGCGTGGACAAACTCCTCGACGGCAGCGGTCGCCGGCCGATCCATCATCTCCAGCCCCGCCGGAATGATGCCCGCGGCAATGATCGCGGCCACCGCATCACCGGCTTTCACCACATCGTCGAAAGCCGCCAGCACGCACTGGGCGAGCTGCGGCTTGGGCGTGAGCTTGACGGTGACTTCGGTGACCACCGCCAGCATGCCCTCCGAACCGGTGATCAGCGGCAGCAAGTCGTAGCCCGGCGCATCCAGCGCCAGGCTGCCGAACTCGACGATCTCGCCAGCGATCGTCACCCCGCGCACCTTGAGCAGGTTATGAACGGTGAGGCCGTATTTTAGGCAATGCACGCCGCCGGAATTTTCGGCCACGTTGCCACCGATGGTGCAGGCGATCTGCGACGAAGGATCGGGCGCGTAATACAAGCCGTAGGGTGCCGCAGCCTCCGAAATGGCAAGATTACGCACGCCCGGCTGGACCACGGCACGGCGGGCGTGGGCGTCGATCTTGATGATCTTCTTGAAGCGCGCCAACGACAGCACCAGCCCGAAACGATGAGGCTGGGCGCCTCCCGAAAGCCCGGTTCCCGCGCCGCGCGCCACCACCGGCACACCCTGGGCAGCGCAGACTTTGAGGATGGCAACCACCTCCGCCTCGGTTTCCGGCAAGGCCACCACCATCGGCAGTTGCCGCAACGCCGCCATGCCGTCGCACTCGTAGGGACGCAGGTCTTCCAGATC
>CALMXT010000078.1 GCA_937871125.1 uncultured Zoogloea sp.
TGGGACGACTACACCAAGGCCAAGGAGGCGATGTTCTTCCATACCGACACCGCCGATGCCCCATGGACGGTGATCAAGTCGGACTGCAAGAAACGCGCGCGCCTCAACGCCCTGCGTTACATCCTCCACAAGCTGCCCTACGCCAACAAGGATCTCGACCACATCGGCGCCCTCGACCCGCTCCTGGTCGGCCGTGCCCACGTGGTTTACGAGCGCGGCGAGCACACCGGCAGCCCGCTGCTCTAAACGCACCCTCGGCGACCCGACGCCACGCACCGGCGCCGGGTCGCCGCACTGCGGATTTCCCTGCTACGCCACACGGCGCCGAGCAGGTAAACTCCGCCACGTGTCCGCCAAGCATCCCACTCCGCCCGCCGAATCCGGCGCATTCGCCCTCTTCGACAACAACCTCGATACCGCCGGCCAAGCCGGAGCCTGGTGCCTCACCGGCCTTGTCGAAGAAGTCGTCTGCCACGATCCTGCCCACTGGGCCGCCTGCCTGCGTCAGCTCGAAAACGCAGCCTACGCCGGAGCCTGGGTTGCCCTCGCCGCCAGCTACGAACTAGGCTACGCCATTGAAGCCCGCCTCGCCCCCCGGCTTCCCCGCGGCGGCGGCCCGCTTCTGACCGGCTGGATTTTCAGCTGCGGCGAATGGCTTTCCGACGAAGCCTGCGACGCCTGGCTCGCCGCCCGTGCCGACGTCGATGTCGGCTGCACCGGTGCCTTGAAAGCATCGATCGACGAGCCGGAATACTTCAGGCAGATCGATCGAATCCGCCGCTACATCGCCAGCGGCGACTGCTATCAGGTCAACTTCACCTTTCCGCTCACCGGCCCGGTTTTCGGCAAACCTGCCGCCCTCTACCGCGCCCTGCGCGCCGCCCAACCGGTGCGCTATGGCGCCTTCATCGCGCATGCCGGCGGCGCCATCCTGTCCCGCTCGCCCGAGCTTTTCCTCGAACGACGCGGCAGCACCCTCGCCTCCGAACCGATGAAAGGCACCGCACCGCGGAACACCGACCCGGCCGAACTGGCCGCCTCGGAAAAGGACCGTGCCGAAAACATCATGATCGTCGACCTCATCCGCAACGACATGGGCCGCCTCGCCCCCGCCGGCGGCGTGCGGGTCGAGAGACTATGCGGCGTCGAGGCCTATCCCACCGTCTGGCAGATGAGTTCCCGCATCGTCGCCGAACCGGTCGATGCCGATCTGGCGAGCATTTTCGGCGCCCTCTTTCCCTGCGGTTCGATCACCGGCGCGCCCAAGATCCGCGCCATGGAAATCATCCGCGAACTCGAAGAAGCACCCCGCGGCCTCTACTGCGGCGCGCTCGGCCTCTTGCGCCCCGGCGGCGACTTCCGCTTCAGCGTGCCGATCCGCACCCTCTTGCTCGACACCGCCGGCAAGGCCCGGCTGAACGTCGGCAGCGGCGTGGTGTACGACTCCCGCCCGGCCGCCGAATGGGCCGAATGTCACCTCAAGGCGCGCTTCGCAACCGCCCTGCCGAAGCGCCTGCGGCTCATCGAAACCCTGCGCTTCGATCCCGGGCAGGACTCGAATTCCGGCTTTCCTTTCCTGCCCGAACACCTGGAACGCCTCACCGATTCGGCCCGCTGTCTTGGCTTTCCCTTCGACGCCGCGGCCTTCCTGCGCCTGCTCGACGGCATCGACGCCGACCAGCCGCTCCGCGTCCGCATCACCCTCGGCCACGACGGCGATTTCACCCTCGAACAAGCCCCCCTCGCGGTGGGCGCTCCCGGCCCGCAGCCGACCATCACCCTCTCGCCCGAACGGGTTTCCAGCACCGATCCGCTGCTGCGTCACAAGACCACCGCCCGCGCCCTCTACGACCGGGAGCTCGCCCGGGTTGTCGAGGCGGGGCACTTCGACGCACTCTTTATCAACGAGCGGGGCGAACTGACCGAAGGCGCCCGCAGCAACCTGTTTGTGGAAAAAAACGGCGTCCTGCTCACGCCCCCTTGCGAAGCCGGGCTGCTCGACGGCGTGCTGCGGCGGCGTCTGCTGCGCCAGGGCAAAGCACAGGAAGCGATGCTGAGGGCCGAAGACCTCCATCGTGCCGATGCGATTTTCGTGGGCAATGGCCTGCGCGGCCTCATTCGCGTCCATCTCGACGGTACGACACCGCGTTGACGCAAAAAAGCGGCAACAACGTTTGTTCCGTTGTTGCCGCTTCCGGCACGACCTAACGCGGGGCTCGCCCCGCTGGGTTCAGCTTATTTGGCGCTTTTGCCCTTCGGCACCACGACCAGAGCTTCGATCAGCGCACGGCTGCTGGCGGTGGACTCTTTCAACAGCAGTTGCACCCCAGCCCGCAACAGCTCGGACTTGGAGCAGATCCGCCCGGCCTTTGCGAGGGTCTCGCGCAGCGCCTTGAGTTGGGCGTGCTCACTCTTGGGCATCGAGAAGGAATCGCGCACGACCTTTTCGCGGACCGGTTTGACCGGCTTGGCAACCTTTGCTGCCTTGGCGGGTTTTTCCACTTTGGGCGCCTTCGCGGACTTTTCGGGCTTGACGGCCTTGGCCTTCTTCTCGACCGCCTCGGTCGTCGTCACGGCCTTTGCCGGCGCCTTGGCGATCTTCGGCGTTGCGGTCTTGGGGGCCGCCGCTTTGGGCGCAGCCTTGGCTGCCTTTACCGGCGCAGCCTTGGGCTTTTCATCGACCACCGGCACCGCCTCGGCGGATGCGGCCTCCGCAACGGCCGGCACCGCCGGCGCGCCGCTTTCGGCCGGCACTTCAAGCGTAGCGGCCACCGCCACCTCGACCGCGGGTGCCGGGCTCTCCGCAGGATCGGGCAAGCGGGCTTCAAGCGCTTCGCTCTCCTGCGCCAACGCCGAACGCAGGGCCGACTTGGTTTTGTTGTTCATGCTTTTTCTCCTGTCAGTTTCAATACTTCGGTAACCAGCTTGTCCACTTCCCGCGCGGCTTCGGCACCGGCCCGACCGAGTTGATACACGGTGCCGCCGATGACCGCGCTCTGCGCGAAAGCATTACGCTGGGAAAGGGCCGCGCCCAGAACGGGCAAGGTGAAGTCGCGCATCACCTCCAGGACATCCCAGGCCAGATTGGTGCGCAACACCCGGTTCGGCACCAGCGCCGCCTTGAGCCCTTTGCGGGTCGCCTGGACCTGCAGGATCAGCCGCTCGACACCCTTGGTGGACCACAGATCGGCCGGGCTCGGCACCACCGGCACCAAGGCCACGTCCGCCGCCTGCAGCGACGCCAGCGTCGCCTTATGCTCGATGGACGGCGGACAATCGAGCAGAATCACGTCCGCTTCGCGCCCGGCCTCCTTGAGCACCTGCTGCAAGCGCTCCGCCGCCGGCCCAAGATGAATCACGTGGGCCGGGAACGGCGAGCTCGCCGATGCCGCCTGAGCCCAGCGCAGGGCTGTTTCCTGGGGATCCAGATCGATGATCGCCACGTGCCGTCCGCGCCGCGCAAGACCGCCGGCCAGTTGCATCGTGAGCGTCGACTTACCCGCACCGCCCTTCTGGGACAGCACGGTAACCACCTTCGGCTTTGCCACTTCGCCCCCTATTGCGTAATACCGTATTATTTTTAACCAAAAACAACGCACAAGCAAGCTGGACGCACCCCGTCCATCCGACAGGCACATTACCTTGGCACCGAAACGGTGCACAATTGCCAGTGTGCGACAAATCAGTGCTTCGGGACGAGCAGGATGAGCGGGAAGAAAAATATCCGTGTCTGGCAGGGCGACATCACCACTTTGGCCGTGGACGCCATCGTCAATGCTGCCAATTCGAGTCTGCTCGGTGGAGGTGGCGTGGACGGGGCGATCCATCGCGCAGCCGGACCGGCGCTCGCCGCCTACTGCGCCACGCTCGGCGGCTGCCCGACCGGCGAAGCCCGCATCACGCCGGGCTTTCGCCTACCGGCGCGCCACGTGATCCATACCGTCGGCCCGGTCTGGCACGGCGGCGGTGAGGGCGAAGCCGAGGCGCTCGAAGCCTGCTACCGCAATAGTCTGGAACTTGCGAGCCGCCACGGTGTGCGTGCGATCGCGTTCCCGGCGATCAGTTGCGGCGTGTTCGGTTATCCACCGAAAGAAGCCGCCCGCATCGCCATTGCAGCGTGCCGGGCGGCCCTGGAAGACACCGCGGTCCTGAAGGAGATCGTGCTGGTGGCCTTCGATCAGCGCATGGCGTCGCTGCTGGCGGACACCCTGCGGGGCGACGATTGACCCGCCCAGCACGACGGCGCAAGCTCGGTCCGCCGCTTGCGGCCCCGACCCGTATCGCAGGGACGCAGCCCGCCGCTTGCCAGGCGCATGCACTGCACGCCGTCATGGGCATAGCCGACCGGCAGTTCGGAAGGCGCACCGTCTTCCATGTGATCGATACGCAGCAGCTCAAGAAAACGCGCCGCCGCCTCCCGGCAATCGAACACGGTCAGGCGACCGTCATTGGCACAGAGCCAGCGTTCGTCCACCGTGATGCCGAAGCAACCGTTTTGGCCGCCGCTCAGGGCGTGCAGCTGAACCCGCGTCTGTCCAAGGCGCCAAGCCGGCGCCACGGCGAGTTCAAGCCAGGTCGCATTTCGTCCTTTGAGTTCCATTTGTCTCCCCCTTGTTATGGTGTTCCGCTGACGCTTGCCATGAATCAGGGCGAACAACGCGAAACTTTACGTATTATCGGCATTCGACGTGACTGGCGGGAGCCGGCAATTCCCGGAAGCTCAACAGGGAAAACCCGGATATATCAACAGCTTGCCCCGTCACCCACGGTATCCACCCAGAACTCAACCCGGAGAACAACACGATGAAACTCGAAACCCTCGCCGTTCATGGTGGTTACAGCCCGGACCCGACCACCAAGGCGGTGGCCGTTCCGATCTACCAGACCACCTCCTACGCCTTCGACGACACCCAGCACGGCGCCGACCTGTTCGACCTGAAAGTGGCCGGCAACATCTACACCCGCATCATGAACCCCACCCAGGCGGTGCTCGAAGCCCGGGTGGCCGCAATGGAAGGCGGCATCGCCGGCCTGGCGGTGGCTTCCGGCATGGCGGCCATCACCTACGCCATCCAGACCATCGCCGAAGCCGGCGACAACATCATCTCCGCGTCGACGCTCTACGGCGGCACCTACAACCTGTTCGCCCACACGCTGCCCCAGAGCGGCATCCAGGTGCGCTTTGCCGACTACCGCGATCCCGCCTCCTTCGCGCCGCTGATCGACGGGCACACCAAGGCCATCTATTGCGAATCGGTCGGCAATCCGCTGGGCAACATCACCGACTTCGAGGCACTCGCCGCCATCGCCCACGCCCACGGCATCCCGCTCATCGTGGACAACACCGTGCCCTCGCCTTACCTGTGCCGGCCGATCGAACACGGCGCCGACATCGTCGTCCATTCGCTCACCAAATACCTCGGCGGCCACGGCACCACGCTGGGCGGCATCATCGTCGATAGCGGCAAATTCCCGTGGGCCGAGCACAAGGCGCGTTTCCCCCGCCTCAACGAGCCGGACGTGTCCTATCACGGCGTGGTGTATACCGAAGCCCTCGGCCCGGCCGCCTATATCGGTCGTGCCCGCGTCGTGCCCTTGCGCGGCATGGGCGCGGCGATCAGCCCGTTCAACGCCTTCATGATCCTGCAGGGCATCGAAACCCTGGCCCTGCGCATGGACCGCATCTGCGAGAACGCGACGAAGGTCGCCCAGTTCCTCAAGAACCACAGCAAGGCCGAGTGGGTGAATTACGCCGGCCTGAGCGACCACCCGGACAACGGTCTGGTGCAGAAATACATGGGCGGACGTGCCTCGGGCATCATCAACTTCGGCGTGAAGAGCACCGACGGCGACGGCAAGGCGGCCGGCGCCCGCTTCCAGGACGCCCTCAAGCTGGTCACCCGTCTGGTGAACATCGGCGATTGCAAGAGCCTCGCCTGCCACCCGGCCTCCACCACCCACCGGCAGTTGTCGGAGAATGAGCTGGCCAAGGCCGGCGTATCGGCCGACATGGTCCGGCTATCCATCGGCATCGAGCACATCGACGACATTCTCGCCGACCTCGATCAGGCGCTCGCCGCAGTCTGATCGCCCGAAGCAACGCAAAAGGGCCGGAGAATCCCGGCCCTTTTTGCACGAGCACCCGATCTCACGGAATCACAACACGTTGCAACCGACGATCTGATAGCCCGGCCCGCCGACCAATATCTTGCCCGGATCGAGCTTGACCATTCGACCGCCCAGCTTGGCAAACACGGGACGCTGCGAACGCATGGCACCGGGTTCGCAGACGATCCGCAAACCGCGCCCGCGTACCACCGGATCGCACAGAATGCCGTTCCAACTGCGGCTGCCGTCGTCGAGGAGCACCGGATTGGGCTCGCTGGACACCGTCTGAAGACCGACCGACGCCTCGCCCCGATCGTTGGAACGCACCCGCCGGACCAAGGCCAGCACCCAACGGCCGGTTTCGCCCACATGGGCGCCGACCAGCACGCCAACCCGACAGATCTCCGGATCCAGCGCCGCCGACTCCACCCCGAAACCGCTACGGCTGGCGTCGCGCAATGCCCAGGCCGCCGCCGGACGCATCAAGGCCTCGCCGGAAATCAGCGAGCGGATGAAGCCCAGGCCGGTCGCAAGGGACAACGCCCCGCGGACCGGATGACGGCGATATTGCCGCATCGGCGGCACCGGCCCCCACTGACGCGACAGGTGACGGATCGCACCGCTCACCGACGGCGCGCCGATGCCGGCGAAACCCGGGCCGAGACTGCCGCCCTCCAGCGTCTGACGCAACTCACCCAGCAGGGGCACGACATCGCCAGGCTGGAAATAGCGGATCGAGGCCGGCGCATCCTCGGCCACGCCGAGGCAGCGCTGGGGCTGGGCCAGCGTATCGAGGTCGATCCAGAACTGGCCGCCGCCGCGAGGCTCGACGGACAATGCGAGGGAATGTTGCAGGTAACGCACCAGCTTGTCGGCGGCCTCGATCCGGTCGGGCGACAACTGATCGAGGCTCGCGCACTGCATCGCCACCAGCCGGATGAATTCGCGGCTGACGGTCGAACGGGTCTCCCGCCCCTCGCGCAAGTTGATGGGAAGGTTCAGCCCCCCCGCCACGTAGGCCGCGCGATAGGCGGACGCCGCCCGCTGCCAGACATCCGGCGCAAGCTCCTGGTAATCGAAGGCCACCCACTTCATCTCGCCGGCCGCCGCACGCACCGTGCGCAGCAGCACCTCGGTGCGCAGGCTGTCGGACGGCTCGATGGAGAAGTCGCCGCTCAAACCGTTCAACACCAGATCGTAGGCACGCCCGAGGCTGGCGTAGAAATCCCGCCCCAGCGCCTTGTAGCGCACGCTGCGCGAACCGAACACGTTGGAGAGATAAAGCCCCGCCGCCTGACGCAGCTGCGGCTGGGCCGCCTCGTCGAGCGTCGCGACCAGACGGGCCAATTCGGGCAGAGGCACCTCGCCCTCGAAATGGAAGGAATCGAGCCAGCGGATCAGCTCCACGATGGCCGTCGGCGCAGCATTTGTGGCGATCTCGGTCAAGATCCGCCCCAACACCTCCGGCTGCATCAGCGGATGCGGACTCTGGACGAGCGGTTCCACTGTCATGATTGCCTTCCCGCCTCCATCTGCACGCGCCTCGAAACGTTTTGTGACGATTTTCAATGTTAGCACAAAGGCCTTTTCACCCACCCCACCGCCGGGCGATGCAGCCAGCGCGGCTAGCTCGGCAAGTCCTATAACGGGTAGACTTGCCGCTTTGTTTTTTTGACCGGATCAGTCATGCGCCAGTACCTCGAACTCATGCGTCACGTGGCGGAACGCGGCCACCGCAAAGACGACCGCACCGGCACCGGCACCCTGTCCGTCTTCGGCTGGCAGATGCGTTTCGATCTGGCCGAAGGCTTTCCGCTGCTCACCACCAAAAAGCTGCACACCCGTTCGATCATCCACGAACTGCTGTGGTTCCTGCGCGGCGACACCAACATCAAGTACCTGAAGGACAACAAGGTTTCGATCTGGGACGAATGGGCCGACGAGAACGGCGACCTTGGCCCGGTGTATGGCAAGCAGTGGCGCCGCTGGGAAACGCCGGACGGGCGCAGCATCGACCAGATCGCCCAGCTCATCGACGCCCTCAAGAAGAACCCCGACTCGCGCCGCCACATTGTGTCCGCCTGGAATCCGGGCGAAATCGAGGGCATGGCCCTGCCGCCCTGCCACGCGCTGTTCCAGTTCTACGTGGCCGGCGGCAAGCTGTCGTGCCAGCTCTACCAGCGCAGCGCCGACATCTTCCTGGGCGTGCC
>CALMXT010000079.1 GCA_937871125.1 uncultured Zoogloea sp.
CGACAGCCGTCCTTTATGGCTGGAACGCGGCCAGTTTGCCGGCAATGACCCCATGCTGGTCAGCCCGGCGGGCTGGGCCGGGCATACGGTGTGCGGGACCTTGCTCTGCACCTTCCCAGAACTGCCGCAGCAAGCTACCGTGCTACTGGAAGCGCTGCGCGCCGTGCCCCCGGCCGATGGCGCGCTGCACGGCATCACCACCCCACCCGGCCTGCTGATCGCCCGCTACCTGGGCGACAACAGCGAGGCCGCGCGCCAGTGGTTCGCCGCACTTTGGACTATCCTGCGTCCGGCCTGCTGCGGTCGACCGGCCGTTTTGCCAAGAATCTGGAATACCTGAGGACTCGATATGGAACTGACACCCCGCGAGAAAGACAAGCTCTTGATCTTCACCGCCGGCCTGCTCGCCGAACGGCGCAAGGCCAAGGGCCTGAAGCTGAATTACCCGGAGGCTGTGGCGCTGATCACCTGCGCGATCATGGAAGGCGCCCGCGATGGCAAGACGGTGGCCGAGCTGATGCATGCCGGCACGCAAGTGCTCACCCGCGCCGACGTCATGGACGGCATCGCCGAGCTGATCCCGGAAATCCAGGTTGAAGCCACCTTCCCGGATGGCACCAAGCTGGTCACCGTGCATAACCCGATTGTTTGAGGAGCTGACATGATCCCCGGAGAACTCCTCGCCGAACCCGGCGAAATCGAATTCAATGTCGGCCGCCCGACGATCACGCTGGTGGTGGCGAATACCGGCGACCGCCCGATCCAGGTCGGCTCGCACTATCACTTTTACGAAACCAACGCCGGGCTGAGCTTCGACCGCGAAGCAGCGCGTGGCTTCCGTCTCGACATCGCCGCCGGGACTGCCGTGCGCTTCGAGCCGGGGCAAACCCGGTCGGTGCAACTCGTCGCGCTGGCTGGCGACCGGAAGGTTTACGGTTTCCGTGGCTTGATCCAGGGGGCGCTATGAGCACGAAAATCACCCGTCAGGCCTATGCCGAGATGTTCGGCCCCACGACCGGCGACCGCCTGCGCCTGGCCGATACCGAACTGATCATCGAAGTCGAGAAGGACTACACGATCTACGGCGAGGAAGTGAAGTTCGGCGGCGGCAAGGTCATCCGCGACGGCATGGGTCAGGGCCAGCGGGTCTCGGCCGAAACCGTCGATACGGTCATCACCAACGCCCTGATCGTCGATGCCGTGACCGGCATCGTCAAGGCCGACATCGGCTTGAAGGATGGCCGCATCGCCGCCATCGGCAAGGCCGGCAACCCGGACATCCAGCCCGGCGTCACCATCGTCGTCGGGCCCGGCACCGAAGTGATCGCCGGCGAAGGCATGATCGTCACGGCGGGCGGCATCGACAGCCACATCCATTTCATCTGTCCGCAGCAGATCGAAGAAGCGCTCAATTCCGGCGTCACCACCATGATCGGCGGCGGCACCGGGCCGGCCACCGGCACCTACGCCACCACCTGCACGCCAGGCCCGTGGCACATCCACCGCATGCTGGAAGCCGCCGACGCCTTTCCGATGAACCTCGGCTTTCTCGGCAAGGGCAACGCCAGCCTCCCGGAAGCACTGCGCGAGCAGATCGAGGCCGGTGCGATGGGCTTGAAGCTGCACGAAGACTGGGGCACCACGCCCGCCGCCATCGACTGCTGCCTGAGCGTTGCCGACGAAATGGACGTGCAGGTGGCGATCCACTCCGACACCCTCAACGAATCGGGCTTCGTCGAGGCCACCGTCGCGGCCTTCAAGGGCCGCACCATCCACACCTTCCACACCGAAGGCGCGGGCGGCGGGCACGCCCCGGACATCATTAAGGCGGCCGGCCTGCCCAATGTGCTGCCCAGCTCGACCAACCCGACCATGCCCTACACGGTCAACACCATCGACGAGCATCTCGACATGCTCATGGTGTGCCACCACCTCGACCCGGCCATCGCCGAGGACATCGCCTTTGCCGAATCGCGCATCCGCCGCGAAACCATCGCCGCAGAAGACATCCTTCACGATCTGGGCGCCTTCTCGATGATGAGTTCCGATTCGCAAGCCATGGGCCGCGTCGGCGAAGTGATCGTCCGCACCTGGCAGGCGGCCCACAAGATGAAGCTGCAGCGCGGCCCGTTGGCGCCGGATGGCGAGCGCAACGACAACTTCCGCGTCAAGCGCTACATCGCCAAATACACCATCAACCCGGCGCTCACCCACGGCATCGCCCACACCGTCGGCTCCATCGAAGTCGGCAAGCTGGCCGATCTGGTGCTCTGGAAGCCGGCCTTCTTCGGCGCCAAGCCCAGCCTGATCCTCAAGGGCGGAATGATCGCCGCTGCCGCGATGGGCGATCCCAACGCCTCGATTCCGACCCCGCAGCCGGTGCATTACCGCCCGATGTTCGGCAGCTTCGGCAAGGCGCTCAAAACCTCCGTCACCTTCGTGTCGCAGGCCGCGCTGCACAATCCCGCCGTGGCCGCCCTCGGGCTGCAGAAGCCGCTGATCGCGGTATCCGGCACCCGCAAGCTGCAGAAATCCGACATGGTGCATAACGGCGCCACGCCAGTCATCGACGTCGACCCCGAAACCTATGTGGTGCGAGCCGACGGCGAATTGCTCACCTGCGAACCCGCCACCGAACTGCCGCTGGCGCAACGCTACTTCCTCTTCTAAACGCCACCCATGCTGATTCTGACCCGACGCACCGAGCAGCCCGCCACCGATTCGGTGGCCCTCGCCTACGATTCACGCAAACGCAGCCGCCTGCGCGTCAAACTGGCCTCCGGCGAGGAAGCCGGCATCTTCCTCGAACGGGGCGAGCATCTGGTGAGTGGCGACCGCCTGATCTCCGAAGACGGCCTCGCCGTGGTGGAAATCCTTGCGGCGCCGGAGCAGCTCATCGAAGCCCTTGCCGACAGCCCGCTGCTCTTTGCCCGCGCGGCCTATCACCTGGGCAACCGCCACGTGCCGGTGCAGATCCTTCCCGAACCGTCCGGCGGACGTCTGCGCTTCCAGACCGACCACGTGTTGGCCGAGATGGCGCGCGGCCTGGGCTGTGCGGTGAGTGAAATCCTGGCGCCGTTCCAGCCCGAATCCGGCGCCTACGGTGGCGGCCACCATCACGGCGACACCGACCACGACGACCTGCACAATCCCGGTCACGGCCCCCATCGCGCGGTTCCCAAAATCCACCAATTCACGCCACGCCGATCGTGACGCCGCCGCTTGCCCTTCAACTCGCCCGCCTGCTGCAACTGGCAAGCCCGGCGCTGCCGGTCGGTGCCTATACTTATTCCCAAGGCCTCGAATGGGCCGTTGAATCCGGCGTGATCCGCGACGAAGCCGGAGCAGGCCGCTGGATCGCCGACCTGCTCACCCACGGCATCGGTCGTTACGAAGCGCCTCTGGTGGCTACGCTGATGAGTGCCTGGAACACCGGCCGACATGCCGAAATCCGGCGCCTCAACGGCGAATTTCTGGCCAGCCGGGAATCTTTCGAACTGCGCGCCGAAACCGTCCAGATGGGCTTTTCGCTGCGAAGGCTGATTCGCGACCTTCGCGACGACAGCCTCGTCGGCGTCGCCGAACAGATCGAAGCCCTTCCGGAAGTCGCCTTTCCGGTGGCCTGGAGCGGCGTCGCCGCGCGGTGGGGCATTGCGCCCGACGCCGCCGTCACCGCCTATTTGTGGTCCTGGGCCGAGAACCAGGTCATGGCCGCCCTCAAGGCCGTGCCTCTCGGCCAGGCTTCGGGCCAGCGCCTGCTGGCCGATCTCGGCGCCCGGATTCCAGCAGTGGCCGAGGCCGCGCTGAGCTTGCCCGAAACCGAGTGGTCCAACTTCACCCCGGCTTTCGCGATTGCCTGCGCACGCCACGAAACCCAGTATTCACGCCTTTTCAGATCGTAAAACCATGAACAAACAAGCACTTCGCGTCGGCATCGGCGGCCCCGTCGGCTCCGGCAAGACCGCCCTGACTTTAGCCCTGTGCCAAGCCCTGCGCGACGAGATCGACATGGCCGTCGTCACCAACGACATCTACACCGCGGAAGACGCCAAATTTCTCGTCAATCACTCGGCGCTGGCGCCGGAGCGCATCATCGGCGTCGAAACGGGCGGCTGCCCCCACACCGCCATCCGCGAAGACGCCTCGATCAATCTTGAAGCCATCGACCGCCTGCAGCGCGCCTTTCCGGAACTCGAACTGATCCTCGTGGAATCCGGCGGCGACAACCTCGCGGCCACCTTCTCACCGGAGCTCTCCGATCTGACGATCTACGTGATCGACGTGGCCGCCGGCGAGAAAATCCCGCGCAAAGGCGGCCCCGGCATCACCAAGTCGGATCTGCTGGTCATCAACAAGATCGACCTCGCGCCGATGGTCGGCGCATCTCTCGATGTGATGGCCCATGACGCCCGGACCCAGCGCGGCACACGCCCCTTCGTTTTCAGCAACCTCAAAACGCTGGACGGGCTGGATTTGATCATCAGCTTCATTCGCGAACACGGAATGCTGACGCGCTGATCCGATCCGCCTTTACCGGGCCACACTACCGCGCTGCTGCGCAAACGCCAACGGCCAGCTCAAAAGCTGGCCGTTGGCGTCATTCCATTCCAGAAAGGGGCTCTCGCACACCTCCGAGGTGCTGAAAAGCCCTGGTGTTTTTAGTGGGCCTCGGCCGCACGGGCGGCTTCGATGGCGCCGAGTTCGTCCGCGTCGCCGCCATTGAAATAGAGGTTGAGGAACACCGCCGAAATCGAGGTCAGCAGAATCCCCGATTCGAGTAGCGGATGCAGGCCGTGGGCCATCTGCTGGGTCCAGCGCGGCGCAACCAGCGGAATCATGCCAAAGCCGATCGAGATCGCCACAATGTAGAGATTGTTGCGGTTGCTCTTGAAATCGACATTCGCGAGGATCCGGATGCCGGTGGCCGCCACCATGCCGAACATCACCAGACCGGCGCCGCCCAGCACGAAGGACGGTATCGCCTCGACCAGCGCCGCCATTTTCGGCAGCAAACCGAGCACCAGCATGATCAGCCCCGCGGCTACGCAGACCCAGCGACTCTTCACGCCGGTCACGCCGACGAGACCGACGTTCTGCGAAAAACTGGTGTAGGGAAAGGTGTTGAACAAGCCACCGATCAGGGTTCCGAGCCCGTCGGTACGCAGCCCGGCGGAGAGATCGCTGCGACTGAGCTTGCGCCCGGTGATCTCGGAAAGCGCCAGGAACATGCCGGTCGACTCGATCATCACGACAATCATCACCAGGGACATGGTCAGTACCATCAACGGATCGAAAGTCGGCACGCCGAATGCAAAGGGTGTCGCCACATCGAACCACGACGCCTTGGCAACCTTGTCGAACTGCATCTTGCCCATGCCGACCGCCGTCACGCAGCCTACGACGATGCCCAGCAACACCGCGATATTCGATACGAAGCCCTTGGCGTAACGCACCAGCAGCAGAATCACCACCAGCACGAAGGCTGCCACGCCCATGTTGTCGAGGGCGCCGTAATTCGGGTTGTCCTTCATCGGAACCGGACCGGACAGCTTCATTTCCGGCGCCTTCGCTTCGGGCGGCAGGTTCGCCGCTGCCGCTGCCGCGTCGATCTTGGCCTTATCCACCATTGCCACCAGCTTGGGCACGTCGACGCTCTGGGCTGTCGGTGCCGGACCGCCCATCGCCCAACCGATGCCCACCCGCATCAGGCTGATGCCGATGATTGCGATGATCGTGCCGGTGACGACCGGCGGAAAGAACCGCAACAACCGGCTCATCAGCGGCGCAATGGCGATGGAGATGATCCCGGCGCCGATGATCGCACCGAATATTGCCCGGGCACCTTCGGGCCCGCCCTGCACACCGGCCATCGCCACCATCGGCCCGACCGACGCGAAAGTGACCCCCATCATCACTGGCAGCTTGATGCCGAAGTAGCGGCTGAAACCGAGGGACTGGATCAGCGTCACGAGGCCGCAGCAGAAAAGGTCGGCCGAGATCAGCATCGCGACCTGTTCCGGGCTGAGTTTGAGGGCGCGTCCGACGATCAAGGGAACCGCGATGGCACCGGCGTACATCACCAGCACATGCTGGAGGCCGAGAGTGATAAGACGGCTGACCGGCAGTTTCCGGTCGACCTCGTCGACCTCCTCGGCGGGGCCGAGCTGCGCACGCATGGACATGAGTTGCTCCTTATTTCGGTTGGTCGCGTCATTGCGGACGCGATATGAAGATTGAACTGTTAGCCGGCCGCCGATCGATGCCGCTCGCCCGATGGAGTGCCGATCGTGCGGGGCGCATCCGCAGCATGCCGCGCCCCGGCCGTGACAAGCGGACCGAGCAGATGACTGTGCCTGTGCTGCGCCATCCGCCGGGATCACTCCTACCCTATAAATAAGCACAATTTGTGCCATGCACAAAACGCGGTAAATATGCGTTTAATTGACGTTAATTTCGTCAAACGTGCATGCTTTAGGTGCATTAGGCACCAAGCGTGAGCATTTGTGGATGCCGGGCCATTTCCGGCTGCGATGTTCCGGCCGGTGGCCGGAACGCATGGCTTGCGTGAGCGGAATGCTCAGGAAAGTGCGGGGATCAGTCCGTGCAGCTCGAGCTGCACTTCGTCACAGTTGGGCGCGCTGCCGCTGCGGTCCAGGACGAGAAAGTCGCAGACGCCGTCCAGCGCCAGCAAGGGGTGATGCCAAACGCCGGCGGCGTAGTTGACGCCCTGGTCGCCGCGGGCCAGGAAGACCCGCAGATCGCGCGCCGCAGGCGCCATGCCGGCCGGCGCGACCACCACCAGATAGGGTCGGCCGGACAGCGGCATGAAGGCTTGGCTCCCGAGGGGGTGGCGCTCCATCATCTCGACCTCAAAAGGCAGGGCGCGCGGCTGACCGCGAAAAATGGAGACGATCACCTTGCCGTCGGGGCCGGGCTCGATATTGGCCAGATCGTGATAGCGCTCGGTGTTGCCGGCGTTGATCGTGAAATGGCGTACCGCGTCGCTGGCCTCGATCACCTCGCCAAACGGGGCAAATGCCGCGCGGGTGAGCGGTTCGGGCGTCAGACTGAGCGTTGTCATGCCGGGCTCCTCAACGGGCCACCCTGCCCCACAGGCGCAGGCGCGACACGCCACCGTCGGGGAAGATGTTGAAGCGCACGTGGGTGATCGGGCCAAGGGCGACGACTTCGCTGGCAAAGACGTGCACCGCGTCCATCGAAAGCTTCTGCTCGGGCAGGAGGGTTTCCCAGAACATGCTTTGGGTGGTGATCGAACGGTCGGTGCCGCCCGCAACGAAGGCAGCCTGGATCGAGCCGCTGTCGGGGTAGTTTCCCTTGAAGAAGGCGGTGTCGATTTCAACCTTTTCGACGACGCCGGGCGCACCCAGTTCGAGCACGCACCAGTCGTTGCCCGGTTCGCGACGGCGCCGGGTTTCCCAGCCGTCGCCCATGTTCTGTCCGCGCCCGGGGAGCATCAGCGCCGATACCGTGGAGCCGAAACTGGCATCGTTCCACGCGATGGCGCGGCCGCCGTTTTCCATTGCCACGAGGTCGACCAGGCGATCGCTGGTGACCTTTTCCAGACCGCCCACCGGACGGCCATAGACGCGCAGACGAGCGATGCCGCCGTCGGGGTAGATGTTGACCCGCAGGTGGGTCCAGGCAGCGGTGCTGGCGCATTCGAAGAGATGATGGCTGTTCGGGCCGAGAGGCGTTGCCGGAAGAATCTCGGTCCAGGTGCCGGCTTTCAGGGCGTCCACGTCGTCGCTCGCCGATACGGTGGCCTCGATGGAGACCGCCGGAGGATAGTTGCCGACAAAGTGGCTGGTATCCACGTCGAAGCCACGGATCGTACCTTTCACGCCGAGTTTGACCAGCGCCCAGTCGTAGCCCGCAACGCGCTTGCGGCGGGATTCCCAACCGTCCATCCACTTGCCGTTGGTGTCGTACTGGCCCGGCACGAAACGGGCCGGCTCGGGATTGAGCATCCGCCCCACTTCGGCAAAAAAATCGTCCGAGGCACACAGCGCCTTGGCACCGAGGCGCGGGCTGGCAAGGTCCACCGAGCGCTGCGCCCATTCGGGCAGATCGGCGGGCGGGGCAAAGATCGGGGCGCCGGGAAGGCTGGCCATGGGGTGAGCTCCTTGTTTGTCTGTATCAGGCCTGGGGTTGGTACGGGTGCCGGGCAATCCAGTGGCGGGCGATGTCCACCCGGCGGCAGACCCAGACGCGGTCGTGCTTTTCAATATGATCGAGGAAACGCTGCAGCGCTCTGAAACGCCCCGGACGACCAAGCAGACGGCAGTGCATGCCGACGGAGAGCATCGCCGGACGTTCGTCGCCTTCGGCGTACATCACGTCGAAGGCATCGCGGAGGTATTCGAAGAATTCATCCCCGTGGGAAAAACCCTGGGGCAGCGCGAAACGCATGTCGTTGGTGTCGAGGGTATAGGGCACGACGAGGTGCGGTATCGTGCTGCCATCGGTTTTCGTCACTTCGGTCCAGAGCGGCAGATCGTCGCCGTAGTAATCCGAGTCGTACAGAAAGCCGCCGTAATCGGCCACCAGACGGCGAGTGTTGGGCGAGTCGCGGCCGGTGTACCAGCCAAGCGGCCGCTCGCCGGTGAGGCGTTCGATGATTTCCATGCCGATCTGCATGTGCTGGCGCTCGGTGGCTTCGTCCACGCTCTGATAGTTGAGCCAACGCCAGCCGTGGCAGGCAATCTCGTGACCAAGCTCCTTGAACGCAGCGCTGAGATCGGGATGACGTTCCAATGCCATGGATACGCCGAAGACGGTCAGCGGCAAACCGCGGCGCTCGAATTCCCGCAGGAAGCGCCATACGCCAACCCGCGCGCCATATTCGTAAATGCCTTCCATCGACAGGTGGCGGTCCGGGTAGCTGGGCGGATTGAACATCTCCGACAGAAACTGCTCGCTGCCGGCGTCGCCATGCAGCACGCAGTTTTCGCCGCCCTCCTCGTAGTTGAGGACGAACTGCACGGCTACCCGGGCTTGACCCGGCCAGTCGGCGAAGGGCGGCGTGCGGCCATAGCCGACAAGGTCGCGGGGATAGGCGGAAGACTTGGTCACTTCGATTGTCCAGACGGTTAGGCCAACAGGGCTTCGAGGCGGAAACGGGCGATTCGGGCGATCTGCGCGAGGCAGGCGCGGAATTCGGTGGCGCGGTCGTTACGAAGGCGCGTTTCCATCGCATCCATGATCCGGTAACGGGACAGCCCTTTGACGGCAATGACGAAGGGAAAGCCGAAGCGGGTCCGGTAGTCGGCGTTGAGCTGGCGCAGGCGGACGAGTTCGTCCGCGCTGCATTGGTCGAGTCCTGCGCCCTGCTGCTCGCCCGTGGACGCCGTCGTCAGCGTACCGGCCGCCGCTTCCTTACCGGCCAACTCGGGGTGGGCGCAGATCAGGGCAAGTTGTTCGGCTTCGGATGCGGCATCGACGACGGCCACCATTGCTGCGTGCAAGGCGTCGATGCTGGCAAACGGACGCGCCGCCCAAGCGCGCTCGGGAATCCACGGCGAGTGTTCGAAGATACCGTCCAGGCGGGCTACGAAGGCATCCTGGGGAAGTGTCGACAAGCGTTCCAGTGTGACGTCGGGGCTGGGCTGATGGGTCATGGCGTGCGATGTCCGGCGTTGGCTTAGTGGATGACCGCGCCCTGGGCATGCCAGGCGGCGATCTGCTGACGTTCCTCGGCTGTGATGCCGGTGAGGTTGGCCAGGGGCATGTAGCCGCTGGCCACCGTTTCGGCCATCTTGGCGGCATGCTGGCCAATCTCCTCCGGCGTGCCGAGCACCACGCCCTTGGGTGCCTGGGCAAAACCGGGCTGGGTGGGCACGGCGGAGTGACAAGGGACGCAGCGCTTCTCGACGATGTGCTGCACGGTGGCGAAAGCGATCTTTTCCGGGCCGGCATCGACGGGTTTGGGCGCCATCAGCACGATCAGCGTCACGAGCAGTGCCACGCCCGAGGCCGGCAGCCACCATTTCACCTGCCCCCGGTGACGCAGGACGAAGAACTGCCGGATCAACACGCCCGCCAGCATCACCACCACCAGCACCGCCCAGCCGTTGGGGTTCGAATAGGTCATGGGATAGTGGTTGCTGATCATGACGAAAAGCACCGGCAGCGTGAAATAGGTGTTGTGCACCGACCGCTGCTTGCCGATCTGCCCCGGTCGCGGGTCCACCGTTTGACCGCTGCGGATTTGCGCGACCATGCGTTTTTGACCGGGAATGATGTGGATGAACACGTTGGCGACCATCATCGTGCCGAGCATGGCGCCCACGTGAATGTAGGCACCGCGGGCCGAGAAGAACTGGTGTAGCAGCCAGTCGGCAAACGCCACAAAAACGAAGAGCAGCACCGCCAGCACGCCGTCGCGGCCGAAGAGCGAACGGCACAGGAGGTCGTACACCACCCAGCCGATCGCGATGAATCCGATCGAAATGCCGATGGCCTCGGGCTGGGAGAGGGCCATCACCCGGGCGTCGATCAAATGGGTGGAAGCGCCGACCCAATAGATCGCCACCAGCAGACTCATGCCCGACAGCCAAGTGGTGTAAGCCTCCCATTTGGACCAATGCAGATCCTCGGTCAAGGGCTCGCCCTTCGGGCCGGTCAGGAACTTCTGGCTGCAGTAGAAGCCGCCGCCATGCACTGCCCACAGCTCGCCGAACACGCCCCGCGTCGCATCTTCAGATTTTTTGGGCGGCCGCAACGAATTGTCGAGCATGACGAAATAGAAGGAGGCACCGATCCATGCGATGCCGGTAATGAGATGCAGCCAACGCAACAGCAGATTGGCCCAGTCGAGAAGATAGCTTTCCATGATCATTCAAGCGCTCGTTCGCGGATCAGGAACCGCGGTAGGTGGAATAGCTCCACGGCGAGACCAGCAAAGGTACGTGGTAATGGGCGGCGGGATCGGCCACGCCGAAGCGCAGCA
>CALMXT010000080.1 GCA_937871125.1 uncultured Zoogloea sp.
GCGAGAAGCTGGGGCACCGTCGCCAGCAGACTGCGTTCACGGGCGCCCAAGGCCTGATCGAGCGCGGCATCCAGGGCCGCCAGCCGCCGAAGGGCCGGCGAGGATGTCGCAAGTGCGGCCCGCACCGAGGCACGCAAAGGGCCGATGCTCGCGTTCATGTCCCGCTGGTGAGCGAGGTAATACCGTTGATAAGGTGCGAAATCGGCCGCACCGTCGTCGGACGGATGCCACGCCGGAGCGGGCAATTTGATCCGCACCTTGCCCGGATTCAGCACGCCATCGGCGACGATGGAATCCACCAGGGCCGTGCGCACACGGACGAATTCCTTCTGTACGGCCTCGCCCGCCCCGGTCGCCTGGGGCGGCGCGGCGCTCGCCGGATTTCCATGCAGCACGGAAAAGAGCGCGATCGCGTCCTTGTAGTCCAGCCACTGACCCAGTCGGTCCGCAAAGGACTGCCTCGAATCGGCACTGTCCGCTGCGGCAAAATCGGCAAGAAGACGGATGAATCCGGAACTATGGAAACGGGTACGCGGCAGACTTCGCGCCATAGGGAAAGCGGGACGTCGATGTCCGACTGCAAAAAAGGGGGCAAGGCTACTACAAACTCGCCCACAGGTCAGCGCCACGTCGAGCCGCCGACCTCGCCTTTCGCGGGCTCGCCGATGCCCCACTGGTACGCATCGCCGCCCCAGGGTAGATTTCCACTTCCCCATCCACAAGGAAGCCTCATGTCCGCCATCGCCACCGTCAAGGCCGTTCTGGAAGATACGCCCTATCTCGTTTCCTTCACCGACGATCTCGGCCACACCTGGAGCGCCGACGAACCCACCGAGGTCGGCGGCGGCAATGCCGCGCCGTCGCCCGAAAGACTGATCCTGTCCGGCCTCGGCGCATGCACGGCGATCACCATCAAAATGGTGGCGGCCCGAAAGCAATGGGCGCTCACCGGCGTGGAAGTCGAACTGCAGCTCAACCCCGACGGAAAACCCGCAGCGGGCAACGACATCGTGCGCCGGATCACCCTGCAGGGCGATTTGAACGACGAACAGCGGGCGCAGTTGCTGAAAGTGGCCAATGCCTGCCCGATGCACAAGCTGCTGTCGGGCGAGATCCGCATCCACTCCGAGTTGCAGGCCTGAAATCCGCCAAGGAGAACCCCCATGAATCCCATCGTCCGTATCGAAGCCCGCAGCGCCGACCTTGGCGACGGCCTGTCCGTCCGCCGCACCCTGCCCAGTCGCCAGCAGCGCATGGTCGGCGCCTGGTGCTTTCTCGACCACGCTGGCCCGGTCGCCTTCGCACCGGGCCGCGGCATGCACGTCGGCGCCCACCCGCACATCGGGCTGCAAACCTTCACCTGGCTGATCGAAGGCGAAGTCCTGCACCGCGACAGCCTGGGCAACGAGCAGATCATTCGTCCGGGTCAGGTCAATCTGATGACCGCCGGGCGCGGCATCGTTCATACGGAGGATTCGCGGGTCGACGGACAAAGCCTGCACGCGGCGCAACTGTGGATCGCACTGCCGCCGGACGCCCAGGATTGCGCGCCGGACTTCGCCCATCACCCCGATCTGCCCCGATGGTCGGAGGGCGCGGCCCACCTGACCTTGCTGGCCGGCACCTACGGCGAACACACTGCACCGGCGCGCCTCTATTCGCCGCTGCTCGGCCTGGACATCGGCAGCGATGCGGCGACGACGGTCGATCTGCAACTGAACCCCGATTTCGAATACGGACTGCTGCCGCTCGTCGGGGAAGTCGCCATCGACGAAGAAAATTTCCGGGCCGACGAATTCGCCTACCTCGGGCGCGGACGGAATGAGCTGCGTCTAAACCTCGCCGCGGGCGCCAAAGTGCTGTTTCTCGGCGGGCAGGCCTTCGACCGGCCGGTGCTGATGTGGTGGAATTTCGTCGGCTTCACCCAAGCGGCCATCGCCGAAGCGCAGCGCCAATGGGAAAGCGGCGATCCCCGCTTCGGCCCGGTCGGCGACGGCAGCGCGCCGCGCCTGGTGGCCCCGCCCTTACCGTGGCGCGAAGGCTGAGCCAGCGAAACCGCGCCGCCGCGGCTCGCTCGGTGCCGACGCCGGAAACCGGCCCTTCCATCGGCACCCGTGGGCGGGGCGGGCGATAATGGCGGCGATCCAGCCAACAGGCACTTTTCGCGCCACGCCTCGGAGGGAGGCCGCCATGACCATCGATTCCCGTAAACATCCCGCCCGCCGCCTGTCGGCACGCCTGAGCCTCAGTCTGGCCGCCCTCCTCGGCGCCGGCTTGGCGGGGCTTCCGGCGGTCCACGCCGCCGAACCCGGAACCGGCATCCCGGCCGCCGTCGCCACCGCCGGCGTGCCGGATTTTTCCCAGATCACCCGACGCTACGGCCCGACCGTGGTCAACATCAGCATCAGCGGCATGCGTCAGGTGTCGGTTGGCCCCGACACCGCCGACATGCCCGGCGGCGACAACGAAGCCGATCCGATGCAGCAGTTTCTGCGCCGCTTCCAGCAACAGTTCGGCGGCGCCGGGGCGAGCATGCAGGTGCCGGTCAGGGGGCTGGGCTCGGGCTTCATCGTCAGCGAAGACGGGCTCATCCTCACCAACGCCCACGTGATCGCCAACGCCAGCGACGTGGTCGTCAAACTGACCGACCGGCGCGAATTCCACGCCCGGGTGATCGGCAGCGACACGAAAACCGACATCGCGGTGCTCAAGATCGACGCCCAACGGCTCCCGACCGTGAGCATCGGCGATCCGGCCGAGCTGCAGGTCGGCCAGTGGGTGCTCGCCATCGGCGCGCCCTACGGCTTCGAAAACAGCGTCAGTGCCGGCGTGGTGAGCGCCAAGGGGCGCTCCCTGCCGGACGGCAGCGGCGTGCCCTTCATCCAGACCGACGCGGCCGTCAATCCAGGCAATTCGGGCGGACCGCTGTTCAATGCCCGTGGCGAAGTGGTGGGCATCAACTCCCAGATCTACAGCCGCACCGGGGGCTTTCAAGGCTTGAGTTTCGCGATCCCCATCGACCTCGCGCTCAAAATCCAGCGGCAGATCGTTGCCACCGGCCATGCCTCCCACGGCCTGCTCGGCGTCTCCGTCCAGGAGATGAATCAGGCTCTGGCGGAAGCCTTCCGGCTCCCCACGCCCACCGGTGCGATCCTGCTCGACGTGCAGCCGGGCAGCCCCGGCGCCAAGGCGGGCTTGCTGCCCGGTGACGTGATCGTCGGCGTGGATGGCAAACCGATCGCGTCGGCGGGCGACGTGCAAACCCTGGTGACGATGGCCCAGCCCGGCCAGCGCCTGCTCTTCGACGTCTGGCGCGACGGCCAGGCGGGACATCTGACCGTCACCCTGGGTGAAGCCGGCAAGACGGCGAGCCCGCAACCCACGCCCAGCCCGGAGGCCCACACCCTGCGCCAGTTCGGGCTGCAGCTCAGGCCGCTGCAACCGGTGGAGCGCCTGGCCATCGGCTCCGCGGTCGGACTGCTGGTCGAATCGACGAGCGGCCCGTCCCAAGCGGCCGGCATGCAGACCGGCGACGTGGTGTTGTCGATCAACGGCAAACCGGTGGCCACCGTCGATCAGGCCCGCGCGGTCGTCAAAAATGCCGGCAATACGGTCGCGCTGCTGGTGCAGCGGGGCGGCGAACGGCTGTTCGTTCCCCTCAGCCCGAAAGCCCCGCCCCGCTGAAGAGCGGGTGCGAGACGACGACGGGGCGATTGACGGACCGGGCGCTCAGCCCCCCCGCTGGAAGCGCTCACGCAAGGCTTCCACGGTGTCGCGTTCGCCGCGAACGCTGAAGAAGGCGCCCTCCTCGTCCGCCCGCTCCTCGAGCACCTCGCAGTTTTCGTAGATTTCGCCCCGCAGTTGCTGGGCCGACCAGGGCAGGAAAAGCTCGGCGTCCACAAAATCCTGCTGGAAAAACGCGACGATGGCATCGCGCAATGCGGCAACTTCGCTCGGGCGGCGAGCGCTCATCACGACGCAATCCGGGTACTGCGCCCGCAGGGCCGCTTCCCGTTCGGCCTGCGCCGCCTCGTCGCCCACGTGGTCGATCTTGTTGAACACGCGGATGCGCGGCACGCTGTCCGCGCCGATTTCGGCGAGCACCTCGTCGGTCACCTGAAGCTGACGTTCGAAGCCGGGATCGCTCGCATCGATGACGTGAAGCAGCAGCGCGGCGTCGAGCGCCTCGTCGAGCGTCGACTTGAACGACGCCACCAGGCCGTGGGGCAGGTTCTTGATGAAACCGACCGTGTCGCTCACCAGCACCCGCGGCACGCTTTCGGGATAGAGCACGCGCACGGTGGTATCCAGAGTGGCGAAAAGCTTGTTGGCGACCAGCACCTCGCTGCCCGTGAGCGCCCGCATCAGCGTGGACTTGCCCGCGTTGGTGTAGCCGACGAGCGCCACGCCGGCGAGGCTCTGACGGCCCTGGCGCCGGGCGCGCTGGGTTTTGCGCTCGACTTCCATCGCATTGATTTCCTGCTGCAGTTCGGCGATGCGGTCGCGGATCTTGCGGCGGTCCAGCTCGGTGTGCGATTCGCCGCCACCGCGACCGCCGGCGCCGCTGCGCTGCCGCCCCTGCGGTCCGGCGAGCTTGGCCATTTCGCGCAGGCGCGGCGCCATGTAGCCGAGACGCGCAATTTCCACCTGGGCGCGAGCCGCGCGGGAACGGGCGTTGCGGTGGAAGATTTCGAGGATGACCATGGTGCGGTCCATCACCTCGCAGCCCACTTCGACTTCGAGGTTGCGCGCCTGGGTCGGCGATATCTCGTGATCGACGAGAATCGCTTCGATCGGGCGGCCGTCGGCAAGGGCCGCGGCCCGTTCCGTTTCTTCGAAATCCTCGGGATCGGGTTCGTCGTTCACGAAACGGCGAATCTCCTGGCGCTTGCCGGCACCCAGATAGGCTGTCGTGTCGAAGCCGGCACGCTTCTGGATGAAAGTGCGGACAACCTCGAACCCCAGGGTTTTCGCGAGCTCGCGCAATTCGGTCAGCGACGCTTCGAACTCGACATCGCTTACGCTGGGCAGTTGCACCGCCGCCACAACGGCGCACCTGGGCTTCTCTTTGACTTCCGTTTGCATTCGTGGATGGCTTCTCGTGAGTGGGCAAAGCCGGATAGTACCTGCCAACGTAATCGTCGCCGGCATTGAGTGCACACTTGATGCCGCATTCCACCGCCCGATTGCCGCGGCGGACCGATCTCGGCCACTGCCGTCGCTCGCCCGCGGAGGTTCCACACCACGACAAAAAGCCCCGACCTGCGGGGCTTTCGAACGACGGCTACCGGCAGCTCAGGGCGCCTTGTTTGAATGTGGAATCGCGGGCGCCATCATCTTTGCCGTCACATCGCCGGCTGCCTTGGCATTGGCTTCGAACAGGGATTTGGTCTGCTCGACAAACTGGGAAAACAGGTCGGAACCGGTGCTCCAGCCACCGTTGGCTTTTGCGTCAATGCCAAGTGTCGCAAGGTAAGAAGTCAGCAGCTCGCCGATCTGCTGTCGCGACTCGGCCGTAATCTCCTGCACGCTGCGCAGGTAAGTCGAGCACTGCTCCGCAGCAGGCCCAATGAAGTGGCCTTGCAGGTCCTTGAGTTCGCCGGCGTTTCCAACCTGGATCAGACTGTTCGCGGCGGCCATGCCGTCGTTCAGGGCAGCGCGCGCCACCTTGAGGTTCAGCGCCGTCAGGCGCTCGACGCTGGAAAAGGCAACCTGAGACAAGGCCATGAAGGCATTGGTATAGGTCTTGGAGGCTTGAAGCCGTTCGGGCGAGATGGTTTGCATGGCGGTTTTCCTTTCTGGGGATTGCTGCGTGGTTTCGCCTGGAACG
>CALMXT010000081.1 GCA_937871125.1 uncultured Zoogloea sp.
ACGGCATCACCATGCGCGCCCTGCGCCGCGATCGCGTCGAAACCGAAGACGACTTCCCCCGCGAAGTGGCCGAACTGCAGCAACTTCTCGGCCCCCTCCAGCCCGGCCAACGCGTGGTCGCCATGCCCGGAACCGGCACCAACGTGCCGATCTGGATTCTCGGCTCCAGCACCTTTTCGGCCCGCCTCGCGGCCGAGCGCGGCCTGCCTTACGCCTTCGCATCGCACTTCGCCCCGCGTCAGTTGCTGCAAGCCATCGAGATCTACCGTAACCAGTTCCGTCCGTCGGCAGCACTCGACAAGCCCTATCTGATCATCGGCGTGCCGCTGATCGCCGCCCCCACCGACGAAGAAGCGGAATACCTCGCCAGCAGCAACTACCAGCGCGTATTCGGCATCCTTACCGGAAACCGGCGCCGCCTCCAACCGCCGATCGAAAACTTCATGGCCGGTCTGCGTCCCGAAGAGCGTGCCGCCATCGGCGATTTTCTCGCGGCAGCCGTCACCGGCGGCCCGGAACGGGTGCGCGACGGCTTCCGCCGCCTGGCCCAATTGACCAAGGCCGACGAGTTCATGCTGGTCTCGGACATCTACGATCCCGACCTCCGTCTGCGTGCCCTCGACATTGCCGCAGCCGCGATAGCTGCCTGAACGCCCCGCATCTCCCTTGGCCGGCGCGGACATTCCTGCTCCGGCCAACTTTCTGGTAAAGAATCCGCCAAAATTTCCGTAATGGGTGATGACTTTTTCATCCACCCATGCAAGGGCGCGGTATCCGTTTCGGGTACCGCCGACCGGGAGATTTCATGGCCAAGTCTTTCCTCCGCTTGCTAGGCCTCGCGCTCGCCCTTTTCATCCACAGCGCGCTGGCAGACGATCTCCAGGACATCCGGGCGAGGGGCGTTCTGCGCCACCTCGGCATCCCCTACGCCAACTTCGTAACCGGCAGCGGCGACGGACTCGACGTCGAGATCGTTCAGCGCTTCGCCCGCCACCTCGGGGTGCGCTATGAGTTTGTCGAGAGCACCTGGCCCACCGTCCTGGGCGATCTCACCGGCAAGGAGTACAGCTTCAAGCCAAGCATTCGCGAAACCGGCAGCCGCCCGGTGCGGGGCGACATCGTCGCGACCGGGCTCACCATTCTCCCGGCCCGCAAGCAGATCATCGATTACTCCGACCCGACCTTTCCGTCGGCGGTGTGGCTGCTGGCCCGCGCGGATTCCGGCATCACGCCGATCACCCCAAGCGGAAACCTCGAACGGGACATCAAGGCCACCAAAGCGGTGATGAAGCGCGGCGCCACCTTCGTGGCCGACAACTCCTGCCTCGACCCCACGCTCTATGGTCTGGAAGGCAAGGGACTCAAGCTCAAGCGCTTCATCCTCGGCGCGGGCAACGTCAACGAGGTCGTGCCGGCCATGCTAAAAAATGAGAGCGACATGACCCTGCTCGACGTGCCCGACGTGCTGCTTGCCATGGAAAGGTGGTCCGGCCGAGTCATCGTAGTCGGGCCCATTTCCGGCGAGCAGCGCATGGCGGCGGGCTTTCGCAAGGACTCGCCCAAGTTGCGCGAAGCCTTCAACAGCTTCCTCGCCGGCATCAAGAAAGACGGCACCTATATGAAGCTGGTGAGGAAATACTTCCGCGGCGCCCCCCGTTACATGCCCGAGTTCTTCGTCGACATACCTGGGCGCGACTGACTTACCCCCATGCCCGACCACACGCCCCTGCACAAGCGATACCGCAAGAGCCTCATCGCGGTATTGATCTTCATCGCGTATGCCATCGGGCTTTTCATGCATAACCTGGACGTGCGCCAGCGGCTCCAGCAAAACCTTCTCGACTCCGCCCAGCTCGAACTCGCCAAGCAAGCCGACGCCCTCTCGTACTACTTCGCCGAACGCAACAACGACCTCGCCGAACTGGCCTCCTCCGAGCCCATCGCCAGTTACTTCGGCGGACGCGATCTGGGCATGAGCGTCGAATACGGCCTGGGCATGCACATCCTGTCGGTCGAGGACAAATTTTCCCAGCTTATCGAACGGAAACGGCTGGCCACACTCCCCATCTACACCCAGTTCATCCTCATCGACAAAACCGGGCAACTCATCGCCCAGACCGGGATGAGCGAGGCCGAATGGGACGAGTCCTACATCGACATCGCCCCCAAGCTGGGCAACGCGCCCGGCGTCGCCCTCATGGAAGACAGTCGGCAACTGCGCTTCACCTACCCGGTCGTCATCAAGGGCCAGCTGCGCGGGCATCTGGTTGCCTATGTCACCGCCTCGCCCCTCGAAGGCGAGGCCTACATGAAGGCCGGCCTACGCCCCGAAGCCATCGTCTTTTCCGCCACCGGCGAAGCGCTCACACAAGATGCTCACGAAGCGTTCCGGCAGCCGGAAATCGCCCAAATCCTTGCCGCGCTGGGCAACGGCCGGACGCGCTCGGCCATCAAACTGCCTCAACGCGTCGGCAAGGAGAAGCTCATCGCCGCACTCAAGGAAAATATCGCCGGCTCGCCCCTCGCCCTCGCCTCGCTGATCACCGAACGCGAACTCGAAGCCCATTCGATCCCGTCGCTGCTGCTGGCGGCTGTCGGCGCCGTTCCCTTCATCGTCATGCTCATCGTCATGACCGAAATGCGCCAGCGCAGCCGGGTCGAAGAAGCCAACGCCAGCGCCCGCATCGAAGCCGAACGGCTGGCCCAGGCACGCAGCGAATTCCTTGCCAACATGAGCCACGAGATCCGCACGCCGCTCAATGCCATTCTCGGCCTGGCCCAGATCGGCCAGCGTGGCTCCATAGGCCGCAAGGCCGAGCGCCAGTTCGTGCGCATCATCGAATCCGGGCAACATCTGCTCGGCGTCATCAACGACATCCTCGATTGCGCCAAGATCGAAGCCGGCAAACTGAAGGTCGAGTGCATTCCCGTCGAACCCGGCAAGGTGATCGACAGCGCGGTCACGCTCACCGCCGAACGCGCCTTCGCCCGGGGTCTGGCCTTCACCGTGCATGAAGGCGAACTGCCCGCCAGCTTCCGCGGCGACCCGCTGCGGCTCTCGCAAATCCTGGTCAACCTGCTCAGCAACGCCATCAAATTCACCGATAGCGGCTCCATCGCCCTCGAAGTGGGGATCGAGGGCGAGCAGCTCTGCCTGCGGGTCGGCGACACCGGGCTCGGCATGAACGCCGAACAGATCGGGCGCCTCTTCCATCCTTTCGAGCAGGCCGACAGTTCCACCACCCGTCGCTTCGGCGGCACCGGCCTCGGCCTGTCGATCTGCTCCCATCTGGTCAACTCCATGGGCGGAAGCATCGCCGTCAGCAGCCACCCCGGTGCGGGCAGCAGCTTCGAGGTCCGGCTGCCACTGGTGGCGGCCGAACCCGCTCCGCCACCACCGCCGGGAAGCATCATCCTCGCCGGTTTTCCGGCCGACGAAGTGCGGGTATTACTGGCCGACCTGAGCGCCCGCGGCATTCCGGCCCACGCCATCGACGCCCCCGGCGGCACGGTTCCTCCCGACGCCCTCGTAGCCATCGACGCCCGTTTCGCCGAGCACGGCGCCACCTGGCGCAAATGGCTGGCGGAATTGCGCGACGACGGCTACCACGTTGCGCTGGCCGGCCGCATCGACGAAATCGACATGACCGGCCTGGCCGAAAGCCTCTCCGGCCACCTTTCGCTCATCGAACGCCCGCTGCGCGCCCGCCATTTCGTCGACTGCCTGCGCAACAGCACCCGCCCGCAGCCGGCCTACACCCACCCCGACACCCACCTGACCGGCCTTGTCGTGCTTGCGGTGGACGACAACGAGATCAACCGTCTCGTCCTGGCCGACCTGCTCGCCCAGGAAGGAGCCCGCGTCGATTGTGTATCAAGCGGTGCCGAAGCGCTGGCACACATCAAAAGCGTGGGCGCCAGCAGCTACAATATCGTGCTCACCGACATACAGATGCCCGACATGGATGGCTACGAGCTGACCCATCAGCTTCACGCCATCGCGCCGACGCTCCCGGTGCTCGGACTCACGGCCCACGCCGGGGCCGAGGCCTGCGAACGATGCCTCGATGCCGGCATGCTCGCCCACATTCCCAAACCCATCGACATCGGCTCCCTGATCACAGAAATCATGCGCCACAGCATTCCGACAACCGCAGACCCGTGCGTCGATCCGACACATTCCGGGGACGCCGCAACACTCACTCCGGCCGAAGCGCCTCCGCCCACGGCCGCCTCTCCGGCCGCCTCCGGTCTTGTCGACTGGACTGCGCTCGAAACCCAGTTCAACGGCAAGACCGCCTTCGTCACCCGGCTTGCCGGCAAGGCGCTGGTGAGTTACCGCAGCAGCGTCATCCGCCTGCGCGCACTGGCATCGGGCGAGGGGTATCTCGCGGAACTATCCTTCCTCGCCCATAGCATCAAGGGTTCGGCCGGCACCCTCAAAGCCACACGGATCCACGAACTGGCCGCGGAAACGGACCAGAGCGCCCGCGCAGGCGGCGAAGACAGTCGCACCCTGGCCGGCAAACTGGCCACGGAACTGGACGGACTCATTCAGGAATTGGAACGGCGCACCGGGGAATAAAGCCCCAATCTGACACCCGCTCCGCGCGACTCAACGCCGCCGCGGCGCGCCCGGCCCACGCCGGAACGGAGCACGACGCTTGTCGTCCTCCTCCACCTTCGGCTTGGGCATCAGCATGTTCTTGCCTACACCCTGCCCGGATGCACGATGCGCCAGAATTGCCGCGCAAGCCTGCTGGGGCGTGACGACGGCAGGCTCGTTGGCAGCCGGGCTATAGGCCACCAGACGATCCCACACCACAGCCATGCGCTCGGCCGTATCGCCCTTCTTAGGCAGACCGGTCACGATCTTCTCTGCCTCGGGGGTCAGCGCAAAACGCCCCGCCTCTGCCTCGAGGATCAGACCCGCAATGGAGAGCCGCCGGATTGCGTCGGCAAACCGGGTTTCGGAAGGCACGGCGTCATTGAGCAGGTCGGTCGCCGCAACGATTTCGACCAACTCGGCAGGGCGCCGCTTCGAGGCCAGGGAGACTGCAAGCAGGAGAAGAACATCAACTTCGTAGATCGGATGCATGTAATGAGCGCTTTAAGCCGGTAAACGACGCGCCCGCAGGACGCGGGCGACGACGTGGAAAGGAAACCGAAAGAAACGGCGCGAACCGCCGCGAATGCGTCAGTTTAAACCCTCGCGGACGAAGCCGACATCCGCCGTAGCCGCCGAACCCACGGCCTCCTCAACGGAAACCCCGCTCAGCGCGACTCCTTGATCATCCGGCCACGGATCGACTGCACCGGACGGGCGTTCATCGGATAGAGCCTTGCGAAGATCGCAATCTGCTCCTGAGAAAGCTGGGCCGGCTGCTTCATCACCATCCACATCACGCCCTCGCTGCATGGCGGCGTGGTCAGCGACCCCATATAGGTGTAGTAACTGCGGCCTTCGGGCAGCAACTGGTTCAGATCGATGGCCACCCCGTCCGGCGAATAATCGACGTTCTTTTCCAGCGGCAAGTTGTTCCACAGCGTCTGCACCAAAGGATGGGCATGGCCCCGCTCCAGCAACACCGCCACCACCGCCAAACGACCGTCGAGATCCTTGTGCACCAGATGCACCACCATCTCGAAGCCCTTGCCGTTGATGCGCTCTTCAGATGGGCGATGGAAGTGGAACTGAACGAGGTCGTAATAACGCCCCATGACCTGAATGCTACTTCCCGGCCCCACATTCACCTGCACCGTGTGGCCGTTATCGACAATGCGGAAGTTGGACAATTGATAGTCGAACTTGATCGGCTCCAGCTCGACCTTGATGCCGTCGCGAATATCGATCGGCGATTGCCGCTCGCCCGAGCCGCACAATTGCCAGTCCGGCTTCAGTACCCCCCAGTTGGCCGGGCCACCCTCGCCGTCGTAAGTCCAGTGGATTTCATGATGTTCCAGGGGCGTGCCGGCAGCCGCCGGGCCGTGACCGGCTTGAGCCTCGACCCGCACCGGCGCCATGCGAACGACCCGCTGCCGCGGCCGGGGCGGCGGCACGTAGGCCGGCACACGACGCACTTCCGGCGGCGCAGCTTCGGCGTGGGCAGGCTTTTCGGCCGGCTCGGCCTTGGGCGGCGGGGCCGGTTTATCGATGAAGTTCTTCTTGATCGGCAGCGTCGGCTCAGGCTCCGCCTTGGCTTCGTTCACCCGCGTCACCACCGGTTTCTCCGACCCTTTCACCGGACGGTAATCGGCCACGCGCAAGTCGGACTTGGCCGACTGGGCGGCCTGCGCCGCCTTAGAGGCATTTTTTGCCAATTGGGAAATGTCGTTCGCGCCGCCAGCCGGTTTGCACACGTCGCGCCACAACCTTTCATCGACACTGCCGGCGGCCACCGGCATGTCCTTCTCGACTTTGACCTTCTCGTCCTTCAGCACCGCCGATTCGGCGTCGAGATAGACCCGCTTGATCGTCGCAAAGGTCTGGCTCTTGCAGTCGTAGCGATTGAGCGCCTTCACCGTCGTGTAGCCGGCCGACGCCGCTTCGGCTTCGGAGAGGACGATCCGCCCCCATGCCACCTTGGTGCCGGGGTCGGACTGCAGGATGCTGGCGCGGTCCAGTTCAATCGTGCGCTTCTTGTCGGACGCAACGGTCTGCCAGTCGGCAGCCAATGCCGACGTCGTGCCGACCAGGGCCAGCAAGGCTGCAAGGGGACGCATGCGGTAGCGCATGTTTGCTTCTCCGGGAAAGGTGCGGGCCGCGATGCGGCTGGATGCCTCCTATTTCGGCGCGGCGGCGGCAAAGCTTTAGCGCCCCTCCGGGAAAGACAAAAAATCCCGCCAAATCTTGCGTTTACCGCTCTCTTCCAGTACTTTTGAGGAAAACGTTAGGGGTGCCGCCTTGCACGCGGCTGAGACTTACCCTCCGAACCTGATCCGGGTCGTGCCGGCGTAGGGAAACGTGGCTCC
>CALMXT010000082.1 GCA_937871125.1 uncultured Zoogloea sp.
GCGCCACCCCGCTGATCCCCGGCTCCTGCACGCTGCCCTTCCCGGGCATCCAGGCTGCGGTGGTCGACGAGACCGGCACCGAAGTGCCCTGGGGTCAGGGCGGCATCCTGGTCGTAAAGCGTCCGTGGCCGTCGATGATCCGTAACATCTGGGGCGATTCCGAGCGCTTCGTCAAGTCCTACTACCCGGCCGACTTCCAGGGCAAGCTGTACTTGGCTGGCGACGGCGCGATCCGTGACAAGGACACCGGCTACTTCACCATCACCGGCCGTATCGACGATGTGCTGAACGTTTCCGGCCACCGCATGGGCACGATGGAAATCGAATCCGCGCTGGTTGCTCACGAGAAGGTGGCCGAAGCCGCTGTGGTTGGCCGTCCGGACGATCTGACCGGCGAAGCCATCGTGGCTTTCGTGGTGCTCAAGGGTGCCCGCCCGACCGGCGACGCTGCCGCTGCGGTGACCAAGGAACTGCAGAACTGGGTGGGTCAGGAAATCGGCCCGATCGCTAAGCCGAAGGACATCCGCTTCGGTGAGAACCTGCCGAAGACCCGTTCCGGCAAGATCATGCGCCGTCTGCTCCGTCAGTTGGCCAAGGGCGAGGACATCACTCAGGATACCTCGACGCTGGAAAACCCGGCGATCCTGGAACAGCTCAAGTAATCCGTATTGTTTGATCGACCCGGCCCGAAGGCCGGGGCAGCCCGCAACCGGCGGTTCTATTGGCCGCCGGAATAAAAACAGAACGGGTTGCGCAAAGAAATAACAGGGGAGGAACCCGGCGCAGTCTGGCCGGGGGTTTGAGGGGGAGAAAAAGGCGCTTTTTAAGCGCCTTTTTTTCGTCCGTCGCCAGCAGCGAACGACGTCGGACGCCGATTTGAAAGAAAGGCCGAATCGCGCATTTCAAGAGGTTTGGGGATTTTCCAGACGGTACTCGCCAAGCCTTCCTTTTCCGTTTATAAACTCCGGATAAACAAAAAAATATGGCGGGAGGAGAGATGATCAAGGCGACGTTGACCGGTCAGCGCCTGGTGGCGCTGTTCCTGCTCGGTTGGGTGCTGGTGAACTACCCGATCCTGTCTGTGTTCGACGTAGACCGCGTGTGGTTGGGGATTCCTGCCATCTATCTCTACGTCTTCGGCGTCTGGGCCGCGGTGATCGCGCTGATGGCGTGGATCATCGAACGCTAGCAGGCGCGCCATGCTGACCGGAACCACAATCGGGTTCGCGTCGTTCCTGTACCTACTGCTGCTTTTCGCAGTGGCCTACTTTGGTGACAAGCGGGCCGACGCGGGGCGTTCGATCATCGCCAACCCGACGATCTACGCGTTGTCGCTGGCTGTTTTCTGCACGACCTGGACGTATTACGGCAGTGTCGGGCGGGCGGCCTCGTCCGGGCTCGGTTTTGTGCCGATCTTTCTTGGGCCGACGCTGGTCGTCGCCCTGTGGTGGTTCGTAATGTTGAAGATGGTGCGCATCGGCAAGGCGAACCGCATCACCTCAATCGCGGATTTCATTGCCTCGCGCTACGGCAAGAGTCACCTGCTCGGAGGGCTGGTGACGGTCATCGCCGTGCTTGGGGTGATTCCTTACATCGCACTTCAGCTCAAGGCTGTCTCCAGCAGCTTTACGATTCTCACCTTCTACCCGGCCATTGTGATGCCGGCGAAAGTCGATTCGGTGCCCTGGCTGGCCGACACGACGCTTTACATCGCGTTGATCATGGCGGCCTTCACGATTCTGTTCGGAACTCGTCATCTCGATGCCACCGAACGCCACGAAGGCTTGGTGGCGGCGGTGGCCTTTGAGTCGGTCGTCAAGTTGGTGATCTTTATGGCGGTGGGGCTCTATGTCACCTTCGGCATTTTCGACGGCTTTGGCGACCTGTTCTCGCGGGCCGCGCAGCACGCGGACCTGCAGGGTCTGATGCACATGGGGGCGGGCGGCAACGGTTACGGGAACTGGTTTGCGCTCACGCTGTTGTCGATGCTGGCGGTGATGTTTCTGCCGCGGCAGTTTCAGGTGGCGGTGGTCGAGAACGTCAACGAAAACCACCTGCGTCGGGCAATCTGGCTGTTCCCGCTTTACCTGCTGCTGATCAACATTTTCGTGTTGCCCATCGCGCTCGGCGGGCAGATGCTGTTTGCCGGGCAGAGCGTGGATGCGGACACCTTCGTGTTGACCCTGCCGATGGCTCACGGTCATGGCTGGCTTGCTCTGCTGGTGTTCATCGGCGGGCTGTCGGCGGCAAGCGGGATGGTCATCGTCGAAACCATCGCGCTCTCCACCATGGTCTGCAACGATCTGGTGATGCCGCTGCTGTTGCGCTATCGCTGGCTGGCGCTTCAGGGGCAGGAGGATTTGTCGGGGGTGTTGCTGGGGATCCGCCGTGGGGCAATCGTCTTGATCCTGCTGCTGGGCTATTTGTATTTTCGGCTGGCAGGCGAGGCTCACGCGCTGGTCAGCATCGGATTGATCAGTTTTGCGGCGGTGGCCCAGTTTGCTCCGGCGATGCTGGGTGGAATGTACTGGCGCGGTGGGACGCGCTCGGGGGCGCTGGCGGGGTTGTCGGGCGGTTTTGCAGTGTGGCTTTACACATTGCTGCTGCCGTCCTTTGCCAAGTCGGGCTGGCTGCCCGGCGATTTTCTGCAGAACGGTCTTTGGGGCTTTGAACTCCTTCGTCCGCAGGAACTGTTCGGGCTGCAGGGGCTCGATCCGATGGCCAACGGTCTGTTCTGGAGCTTGCTGGCCAACATCGGCGGTTACATCTGCGTGTCGCTGATGCGTCGCCCGAATGCGGCGGAGGCGGGGCAGGCGACGCTGTTTGTCGACGTCTTCAAGCAGGGCGGTCCGTCTGGCGGCGCGCTCTGGCGCGGCAGCGCGCAGGTTGGCGATCTGCTGCCCCTGATCGGCCGGATCATCGGCCCTGAGCGAGCGCGCAGTGTTTTCGCCGACTACGCCCGGTCGCGGGGAGTGGCGAGCGTCGATGTGTTGCCGGCCGATGCCGGTCTGGTCCATTTTGCCGAGGCGACGCTGGCCGGCGCCATTGGCAGCGCGTCGGCCCGGGTGATGGTGGCTTCGGTGGTCAAGGAGGAACCGCTGGGGCTCGACGAGGTGATGAACATCCTGGACGAGGCGTCCCAGGTGCGGGCTTACTCGAAGCGCCTGGAGGAGAAATCCCTTGAGCTGGAAGCGGCGACCCGCGAGCTGCGCGGTGCCAACGACCGTCTCAAGGAACTGGATCGGCTGAAGGACGATTTCATGTCCTCGGTGACCCACGAGCTGCGAACTCCGCTGACGTCGATTCGCGCCTTCTCGGAAATGTTGCTCGAAGACCCGAAGATCGATCTGGAAGACCGCAAACGCTTCCTTGGCATCATCGTCAGCGAAACCGAGCGTCTGACCCGTTTGGTCAACCAGGTGCTCGATATGGCCAAGATCGAATCGGGACATGCCGAGTGGCACAACGGTGAAATCAATCTCGTCGAAATCATCGAACAGGCGGTCGCGTCCACCAGCCAGTTGTTCAAGGACAAGGGAGTGGCACTGGAAATGAACTTGCCCGCGAGCGTGCCCACGCTGTTGGCCGATCGCGACCGGCTGGTGCAGGTGATGTTGAACCTGCTCTCCAACGCCGTGAAGTTCGTCGAGCGGGGGAAGGGTCGGGTGGCGGTGACGCTGGCTCAGACCGCGGAGGGGATGCGTGTGGACGTGCGGGACAACGGACCCGGCCTCACCCCCGAGGAGCAGCTGATCGTCTTCGAGAAGTTTCGTCAGGGCGGCAACACGATGACCGACAAGCCGCAGGGAACCGGTCTTGGCCTGCCGATCAGCCGTCAGATCGTCGAGCATTACGGCGGTCGCCTGTGGGTGGAAAGCGCACCCGGCGAAGGCGCGACATTCTCGTTTCTGATGCCTTGCGGTAAATCAGCGGAAACGCCGGATGAGGCAGGCTAAACTATGAAAAGCTGTGCCCGCGGATGAGGCTTGCATGCCGATGGCCGCACTGCGGGCAATATTGGGGAGGGGGGAAAAATGACCAAAAAAATATTGATTGCCGACGACGAGCAAAACATCGTCATTTCGTTGGAGTTCCTGATGAAGCGCGAGGGCTTCAGCGTCTGCATTGCCAATGACGGGCAGGAGGCTCTCGACAAGGTGCGCAGCGAGTCGCCCGATCTGGTGCTGCTCGACGTGATGATGCCGCGCAAGAACGGCTACGAGGTTTGCCAGGAAATCCGCGCCGAGCCCGCACTGCAGGCCACACGGATTCTGATGTTGACGGCCAAGGGGCGCGAGACCGAAGTGACCAAGGGGATGGCGATGGGGGCCGATGCCTACATGACCAAACCGTTCTCCACCAAGGAGCTGGTCGCCAAGGTGAAGCTGCTGCTGGACATTCCGGCGTGAGTCTCAAATCGCGGCAGGCACTGGCGATTGCCACGGCCTGCATACTCGTCATTGGGGTGATGGCGGCGGCGGGTATCGCCGTGTGGCGCGACCTCGGGCCGGAGGAGCGCGGCGTGCTTGAGCCGATCCTCAATCCGCGCGTCGGCCTGTTGGTCATGATCGGTCTGGTGGGGGCTGGCGCGGCGGCGGTGCTGATGAAGTCCTTCACCGAAGCCCATCTTGCCGGGCCGGCGCTGTTGGCCGATGAGATCGGGCTGGTCGTCGCGACCGATCCGTCGCGACGCCTCAAACCGGCCGGTTCCGCCGATCTGCAGCGCATCGCCGAAGCCGTCAACAACCTCGCCGACCAGCGCCGCAGCCTTCAGGAAGACGTGGAAGCACGCATCCGTGAGGCGCGTCTGTCCGTCGAGGAGGAGCGCAACCGGCTGGCGGCGCTGATGTCGGAACTCAACCAGAGCGTGGTGGTGTGCAACCTGGACGGTCGTATCCTGCTCTACAACAACCGCGCCCGGCTGCAGTTCAAAGCCTTGTCCGACGCGCCGACGGCGGCCGGCGGGGGCGAGATCATCGGGCTCGGGCGGTCGATCTACGTGGTCTTCGAGCGCAGCCTGATCGTGCATGCGCTGGAAAGCATCCAGGAGCGGATTCGCCGTCAGAGCGCCCAGCCGGTGGCCAATTTCGTCACCACCACCCGCGCCGGCCAGTTGCTGCGGGTGCAGATGGCGCCGGTGCTGACGGCTGCCACCGAGGCCGACGGGGAGACTGCGGTGTCGGGTTTTGTGCTGATGCTCGACAACATCACTCGCAACTTCGAGGCCGAAACGAAGCGCGATCAGATGCTCCACACCCTCACCGAGGGCAGCCGCTCGTCTCTCGCCAATTTGCGCGCCGCTGCCGAGATGCTCGAATACCCGGACCTCGATGCGGAGCTCAAGGACCGCTTTCTGAAAGTGATCCGCGACGAAGTTCAGGGCATGAGCCGACGTCTCGACGACACCGCCAATGCCTTCGCCGACTCCCTCAAGACCCGCTGGCCGCTCGACGAAATGCTCGGGGCCGATCTCGTGGCGGCCGCCCAGCGTTACGTTGAAAAGAAAATCGGTTTGCCCACCAAACTGGAAGACGTGGATCCGGCGGTGTGGGTGAAGGTGGACAGCTTCTCGTTACTGCAGGCCATCGGTTATTTGGCAAGCCGGCTGTCGGATGAGTTCGAGGTGCGGGAGGTGCGTTTCCGTCTCACCTCGGCCGGGCGTCTGGCGCATCTGGACTTGATCTGGTCCGGTCAAGCGATGAGCACCGAAACCGTGATGGCTTGGGAGCTCGAGCCGATGTCTTTTGCCGGAGAAAGCTCGCCGCTTACGGTACGCGACGTCGTGGCGCGGCACGATGGCGAAATCTGGCTGCAGCGCGAGAAAACCCAGCACCGCGCCTTCTTCCGCCTGCTGCTGCCGTCCGCCGCGCCTCAGGATCAGGTTGAAGCCGCCACTTATCTCAAGGGCGACAGCCGCCCCGAGTATTACGATTTCGATCTGTTCAAGCGTATCGAAGGCACTCACGAGTTGGACGATCGCTTGCTCTCCGAGCTGGCCTTTACGGTGTTCGATACCGAAACCACCGGCCTTAACCCGTCCGAGGGCGACGAGATCATCCAGATCGGCGCCACGCGCATCGTCAACGGCAAGCTTCGCAAGTCGGAATCGTTCGACCAGCTGGTTGATCCTTTGCGGGAGCTGCCGGAGGCATCTACCAAGATCCACGGCATCACGCCGGAAATGCTCGTCGGTCAGCCGCCGATGAGTAAGGTGTTGCCGGCCTTTCACGCCTTCGCAGCGGATACGGTGCTGGTTGCCCATAACGCGGCCTTCGACATGCGCTTTCTGGAGCTTAAGGAGGCGAGCAGCGGGATTCGTTTCGACCAGCCGGTGCTCGATACGCTGTTGCTGTCGGCGGTGCTTCATCCTTCCCAGGAGTCGCATCGGCTGGAGGCGATCTCCGAGCGGATGGGCGTCAATATCATGGGGCGGCATACCGCGATCGGCGATGCCATCGTCACCGGCGAAGTCTTCCTGCGCATGATCCCGCTGCTCGCCGAAATGGGGATACGCACGCTCGGCGAGGCGCGTCGGGCTTCCGAGAAGACGTATTACGCACGCATCAAATATTGAGCGGCGGACGCGATGTACTCCGAGTCTGAGCGCGGAGGTGGACTGGCGGGCTTGCTGCGCCGTCCTCCGCTACAAGTGGGGCCGGAAGTCAGTGTGCGCGAGGCGCTCGGACGCATGGGCGCCGAGCGGGTCGGAACGGTGGTGGCGGTGGCCCCCGCCAGTCTTCAGCCGCTCGGCATCCTGACCCTGAGGGATGCGATCGACCGTGTCGCTCTCGTCGGTGGCGATCTCGACGCACCGGTAGCTAGCGTGATGACCGGCGGAGTTGTTGCGCTACCGCTGTGGGCCGGTGCCCATCAGGCGCGTTTGCTGCTCGCGCGCCACGATCTGCGCCATCTCGTCGTCGTCGATGAGGCCGGGCGTTTTGCCGGTGTAGTGTCGCGTGGCGATCTGTACGCCAGCCGACGCCTTGAGGCGGACGACCTTGTCGAGGCGATCCAGTCTGCCGCCGATGTCGAAGCGCTGGCGGCGGCGGCCCGGCAGGTGCAGGAAGCGGCGGCGGCGATGGTGGACCGGGGCGAAGGCGCCGAGCGGATCGGCGAATGGATCGCCATTCTCAACGACCTCATCGTGCTGGCGGCCATCGATCTGGCCGAAGCCGAATTCGAGCTGCCGATGGTCCGATGGTGCTGGCTGGCATTCGGTTCGGAGGGGCGTCTCGAGCAAACCTTGGCTACAGACCAGGATAATGGACTCATCTTTGCCACCGACAATGGCGAGGACGCAGACCTTCTCAGGGCGCAGTTCCTGCCGTTTGCCCAGCGGGTCAACCGGGTGCTCGATGTTTGCGGCTTTCCGCTCTGCAAGGGCGGGGTGATGGCTGGCAATCCGCGGTGGTGTTTATCCCTGGGTGAGTGGCGCGGTCGCTTCGCCGAATGGATGCGTGCTGCCTCTGCCGACGATCTGCTCAACTCGAGCATTTTTTTCGATTTCCGGCCGTTGGCCGGTGAATGGGCGTTGGCGGACGGACTCAAGCGCTGGCTGCTGAGTGTTGCCGAGGATAACCCCTTGTTCCTTCGCTTCATGGCCGCCAATGCCCTGCGTAGCGGCCCGCCGCTCGGACGCATCCGCGACTTCGTCGTCGACCGCGGAACCGGCTTGCTCGACCTGAAACGCGATGGCAGCCGGCCTTTCGTCGATGCGGCGCGAATCTACGCACTGAGCCTCGGGCTGACGGAAACGTCCACGGCAGGGCGTCTGCGCGCCGCCGGCATCGCGCTACGCTGGGACAATCGCGAGAACGATGCGCTGCTCGAAGCGCTGGAGTTCATCCAGTTGCTGCGATTGCGCCGCCAGCGGAAGTCTGGCTCACCGCCCAATCTGGTGAGGCCGGACGACCTGAACGATCTGGAGCGGGCCTTCCTGAAGGAGTCGTTCCGCCAAGCCCGCAAGCTGCAGTACAAGCTCCAGACCCGTTATCAGTTGTAGTGCGATGGGCGGGCTATACTCGCAGCCCTGCGGGCCGTGCAGATGCCGGGCCGGATCGGGGAGCAACAAGTGGGCCGGAACGTGACCAGCGTTGAAGGTGAGGAGCGCGCGAGACAGCGGGCCTATTGGCGCACCACCCTGCTATTGACGGCGGTGTTGCTGCTGGCGTGGGCGGGCGTCAGCTTTCTTCCGGGCTGGTTCGGGGACGAATTGAATACCGTGGTTTTTTTCGGTTGGCCGCTTGGTTTTTACATGGCTTCCCAGGGCGCTCTGATTGTTTTTCTGCTGATTGTCTGGATCTACGACCGCTGCATGACCCATCTCGAAAAGCGCTATGGCCTGAACGACGAGGACTGATCCCGCGCCGATGAGTTCTCAGCCAGCCTTCCTTCAGCGACTCGGACGTTATTACGTCATCTACGCACTCGGGTTCATCGGCCTTGTCGGCCTGCTCGCGGTGGCCGAGCAGTTTGGTTTGTCGTCGCGCTGGATCGGCCAGATATTCCTGTTCCTGACCATCGCCATCTATGCTGCGATTGGCGTGATGAGCCGCACTTCCGACGTGTCCGAGTATTACGTCGCCGGGCGGCGGGTTCCGGCGCTGTTCAACGGAATGGCCACCGCCGCGGACTGGATGAGCGCCGCGTCTTTCATCGGCCTTGCCGGCACCTTGTATTACTCAGGTTTTGAGGGCTTGGCCTTCGTGACCGGATGGACTGGCGGTTACGTGCTGGTGGCGCTGCTGCTGGCGCCCTTCCTGCGCAAGTTTGGCCAATTCACCATTCCCGATTTTCTGGGCGCCCGCTACGAAGGACACTTTGCCCGGATCGTCGGCCTCTTTGCGGCGGTGCTGGCCAGCTTTGTCTATGTGGTTGCGCAGATTTACGGGGTTGGTCTGATTACCAGCCGTTTCATCGGCATCGAGTTCGAAATTGGCGTTTTCGTCGGGTTGGCGGGCATTCTCGTGTGCTCTTTTCTCGGCGGCATGCGCGCGGTGACCTGGACTCAGGTCGCTCAGTACCTGATCCTGATCATCGCCTATCTGGTGCCGGTGGCGATCCTCTCCTATAAGGTGACCGGCGTACCGATACCCCAGGCCATGTATGGGCAGGTGCTCAACGATCTTGGCGTGAAGGAGCTGGAGCTTTTTACCGAGCCGCGGGAGAACGAAGTTCGTCGTCTTTATCATCTTCGGGCGGATGAATACGCCCGCAAGATCGCCGATCTTCCCGAGTCTCTGACCACCGAACGGATCGCTCAAGTGCATCGGGTTGGCGAATTGCGCGCTCAGGGGGCCGCCGCCCGCGATGTGTCCGCCGCCGAGCGGGCGCTGCGCGATTTGCCGCACACGCCCGACGAAGCGCGTGTCAAATGGGAACGCGCCCGCCAGGAGAACCAGGCGCGGACGACCCACCCACCGGCCCACGCCGAGGCGCACCCCGGCATCGACCGGGTTGCCCGCGACAACGCCCGCAACAACTTCATTGCGCTTACGTTCGTTTTGATGGTCGGAACGGCAGCCTTGCCGCATATTCTGGCGCGTTACTACACCACGCCCAGTGTCCGGGCGGCGCGACGTTCGGTCTTTTGGTCGCTGTTCTTCATTCTTCTCTTGTACGTCACGGCTCCGGCCTACGCCGTCTTCGCCAAGTGGGAGGTTTATAGCAGTCTGGTCGGCTCGAACATTTCCACTTTGCCCCATTGGGTTGCCTCATGGGGCAAGGTCGGTTTGGTGAAGGTCGAGGACATCAATGGCGATGGCATCCTGCAACTGGCCGAACTCACCATCAACAGCGACGCGATCCTTCTGCTTGTGCCGGAGCTGGCAGGCCTGCCCTACGTCGTGTCGGGTCTTGTTGCGGCGGGTGGGCTGGCGGCGGCCCTGTCAACGGCCGACGGTCTGCTGCTGACGATCTCTCATGCGCTGTCCCACGATCTCTATTACAAGATGATCAATCCCGAGGCATCGACTCAGCGGCGTCTGGTGATCACCAAGTCGCTGTTGTTGGTGGTGGCGGTGGTGGCCGCGTGGGTTGCGTCACTGCGACCGGACAGCATCCTCTCCATGGTTGGTTTGGCTTTTTCTATTGCAGCGGCCGCTTTTTTTCCGGCCTTGGTACTTGGGATATTCTGGAGGCGGGCCAATAAGTGGGGTGCCGTTGTCGGCATGATCGCCGGTATGGGCGTCACGTTGCTGTACATCGTGCGCACTCACCCGTTTTTCGGCGGCAGCATGGAGGATGCTTGGCTCAATATCCACCCGATCTCAAGCGGGGTCTTCGGTGTTCCGGTGGGGTTCTTTGTGATTGCCGTCGTCAGCCTGCTGACGCCGCAGCCAGGTCCGAAAGTTCAAGCCCTGGTCGACTACGTTCGTATGCCGGATGGCGGGAAAAAGCGCCGATAAGCAAAAAACGGTTTGACACCCTGGGATTTTCGTATATAGTGCCGCCTCCACTTGGAGAGGTGGATGAGTGGTTTAAGTCGCACGCCTGGAAAGCGTGTTCAGGATAATATCCTGACGCGGGTTCGAATCCCGCCCTCTCCGCCAAGAATTCCCCGGTTGGTTTGCGTGTGCCAGTGAGTATTGGCGCACGCATTGCTTCGTTTGTGCGCCAGTCCGGAAGTGTTTTTACCTTGCCCTACCGTTCGCATGACGGAGGGTTTTGATCCAGAAGGAGATTTCATGCGTCATTACGAAGTGGTTTTCATTGTTCACCCCGATCAAAGCGAGCA
>CALMXT010000083.1 GCA_937871125.1 uncultured Zoogloea sp.
CGTTCTGCAGCAGGTACTTCTCGCCGATCAGGCCGCGTCCTTCGTACTGGCGTACCAGCGAGAAGCGCGCTTCGGTCCACAGGGGGACCGAGCGATGGGTCTCTTCGACCCGCACGTCGGGTGGGACCCGGTCCGAAGCCATCGCCACCAGCAGCGCCTTCATGGCGCGGACCGGGTTGGGTGACGGCCCGGATCCGGCCTGGGCTGTGGCTGGCTTCAACGCCCTGGGCGTCTTGTCGCGGATAACGATGGTGTCGGCGGGCGTGTCCGCGCGGCGCAGCAGCAGCGTGTAGGTGGTGCTCGCCGAGGAGACGAACAGGTTGATCGGTTTCACGGAATCACCGACCGGGCGAACGTAGATTTCGCCCTTGTCGCGGTCGCACTCCAGCACGACCTCGCCGGCCGGATTGATCGCCGAGCTGATGCCGCCGCCAGGCGCTGTGCTGCTCATGCCCGGCGTGGCGGGAAGGGCCGTCGCCGCGCCGCAATGACTCGAATGGATGTTGCCGAACACGTCGGTGATCGGCGCCCCGTCGATGCGGATGCGGGTCGGCTCCTTGATCGACACGATGGCTTCGACCGACACGCCGTCGCTGGCCTCGACGATCTGCAGCGCGTGGGCGGGCACGGCCGTCAAGGTGGCGATGGCGGCCGTTGCGGCGATGGCGGCACTCATCGCCCATCCGTGCCGAGGCACAAGGACGAACCGATGCGGGGATCGGGCTTGGGTTGGTTCAGTTGCCGGCATTGGGCACCTCCTTGAAACTCTTCAAATGCATGCGCGCACCGGCGTAGCTGAACTCGACCCGGTAGGCCTTGAGGTCGTTGGCGGTCTCGAAGCCGTTGACCAGGGTGCGCAGGCGGCCGCGGATGACGATGCTCTGGCCTTCTTCGCTGGGCACCAGTTGCTGGGGCGCGAACACGGTGGCGGCGTTGATGCGCTTCAAGCGTTCGGCCTCCACTTCCTGCCGCGTCTTGAGCGGGCCGTACTGGTCGGGTTCGACGTAGCCGAGCAGGATGTCCTTCTTCCAGTCGATCGAGGCCGGCGTCACGTCGAGCACCAGCCAGGCGATGAAACTGCCCATCTGCTCGAGGTATTCGTTGCTGGCCTGGTCGCGGGTTACCCAGAAGGTTTTGTTGAGCGAGGGCGGCACGACCACGGTGCGCACCGTCCCGAGCAGGTTGAGGATCACCACCAGGGCGAGGATCTGCCCGGCAGCGAGCACGCCGACCGCCAGGCCCAGCCCGCGATTGCGGCGCCGCATCTCCTTGATGTCGCCGTTGAGTCGTTCGAAGTCCATGGGCTTTCTCCGGGCTCAGCCGACCATGCGGCGGATGTGCGACGGCGGCGTGGCGCGCATCGCGGTCATCGGACTGGCGGGCAGATGCCAGTACAGCCAGTGGATGGCGAAGGCCGGGTGCTTGTCCGCCTTGAGGCGCGAAATCCAGCGCGAGACGAAGATGCCCGCCGCCATGCAGACGGCGAACGAGGTCTTGCTGCCGGACATGTAGCCGACGAAAAACATGAACAGGATCGGCGCGGCGACATCGACATCCCAGAAGCCGATCTTCCATTGGTCATCGAGACGCCGCGGGATATAGGTGTCCGCTTGCATGTCGGTCTCCTGGGTGTCGATGCCGCTGGTTCAGATCACCGCGCCCATGATCGCGCCGGCGATCACGAGACCCACGGCGGCGAAGATGGCGAGGCCGACGTAGAACAGGACCGGGCCGAAGTTGCGTAGCGCGGAGAGCGAGATGAGCGCGACCACGAAACCGACGAATCCGACCAGGGCCTTGATTCCCGGTCCGAGCGCGGCGATCTGCGTCAGGGCCGAGGTGAGCGGCCCGGTGATGCCGGTGAAGGCGACCAGGTCCAGGGCGTAGCCGGGAAAAGCGGTGCCGAGGCCGACGACGATCGTCGCCAACAGCACCGCGACGGTCATCGGTTTGCGTGTGGCGACGCGGGGGGAAGAAACAAGCACTGCAGTGTTCATGAAAACCTCCGGGCATGGGTGGAGCGTTGAAAGTGGGATAGGGGTGGGAAGGCGGGTGGGCGTACGGACGCGCCTGCGGGTGGGAGCGCGAGCGCTCGACGGGT
>CALMXT010000084.1 GCA_937871125.1 uncultured Zoogloea sp.
AGCTGTTCGGCGCCCTTCTTGTCTTCGAAGCGGATTTCGTTGAAGTTGGCCACGCCGCCGCCCAGGGTCGAGCGGGTCTTGATGCCGGTCTGGGTCATGTTGCCCGGCAGCGCGTAGGGCGGCATCTGGTCGGCGTTGTACACCCGGCCGGTGATGATCGGACGGTCCGGGTCGCCTTCGAGGAATTCCACGATCACTTCCTGGCCGATCCGCGGAATCGCGATCATGCCCCAGCCTTTGCCCGCCCACGGGTGCGAGACGCGTACCCAGCAGGAGCTGTTCTGGTCGTTGGTGCCGTAGCGGTCCCAGTGGAACTGGACTTTCACCCGGCCGTATTTGTCGGTGTGGATTTCTTCGCCGGCCTTGCCGACCACGATGGCGGTCTGCGGGCCTTGCACGATGGGCTTGGGGGTGTGGCGCGGGGCTTGGTAGTTCTGGGCCGAGGGGATGGCGGTGAGGCGCACGCTGAACAGTTCGGTCTGGGCGAGTTCGGATTCGGCGGGGCTTTCTTCGACCCGGTAGCTGGCCCCGACGATGAGGTATTCCTGGTTCTGGTCGCTGCGCGGGTGCCCGCTCAGCCGGAACAGTCCGCCCGTGGCGAGCCCGGCGGCGTTGCTTTCGCCTTCGAAGAGGTCGAACTGGTGACGCATTTCTTCGACCCGGATGGCGGCGAGGCGTTGCCCTTCGGCCCGTTCGGTGTATTCGCCGGGGTAGTCGAAGACGTCGAGTTTGGCTTGGTATTCGTGTTTGAGCGGGCGCGCGGGACGGGCGTCGGCTTGCAGGTCGGCGCGGGGTTTTTCGAAGTTGAAGTCGCGCTGGGTGAAGCGGGTGGGCTGGATTTCGCTGCCGTGGGTCCACTGGCGCATGCCTTCGTCCTGACGGGCGCGGGCGGCTTCGGGTTCGTGGTAGGCGATGCTGGCGTAGTCCGCCGCGGCGGCGTGGGCGTGGGCGCCGTCGGCGATGACGAGGGTGTGTTTGCCGTTTTTGTGCCGGAAGAAGAAGTGCATGCCTTCTTGTTCCATGAGCCGCGTGATGAAGTTGTAGTCGCTTTCGCGGTATTGGACGCAGTAGGTCCAGGGCTGATAGCTGGCGGTGAGCTGGAATTCGAAGTCGGCGTAGGGGTGGTCGGCGAGGACGGCTTCGATGATCTGGCGGAGGGTCTTGTCCTGGAAGATCTTGCAGTCGCTGGTGCGGGTGAGCAGCCAGGTCCACGGCCGCACGACGATCAGGTAGTGGTGGTAGCGGCCCTGCTGGCCGGTCTGGTAGAAGCCGACGGCCAGCCCGTTGAATTCCCGCGTGCCCGCGTGCGGCGTGGTGAGCACGACCGAGACCGGGTGCCCGAGGAGTTCGTCGGCCTGGATGTCGCCCCGCCGCGAGCGCACCGTGACGCGGTATTCCCCGTTACGCGACAGCCCGTCGCTGCCGTCCAGACGGCTGAATTCCAGGGCGTCTTTGAGTTGGGTGGCAACGCTGACCAGTCGCCCAATTTTCGCTCCGAACATCCGATCCTCCGCTTTAGCACCTGAGCATTTATCCGCGGATCATAGCTCAGATGCAAAAGCGGAGGCGTTCCGGCCTTGGGCCGGTGGCCTTTCAGGCGACCTGCGCGACGACGATCAGGCCGTTCACCGGCTTGCCGCCTTCGGTGCGCAGCACCGCCGGATCGATGCCGAGCACCTTGAAGCCGGCCGCTTCGAGACTGCGGCGCACGTAAGGGGCGGAATGGGCATAGCGACCGTGGGGATTGAGTACATGGCCATCCGGCGCCTCCTCGCCAGCGTCCTCCACCGAGAAGGCGAACAATCCCCCGGGACCCAGCGCGGCGTGTGCCGCAGCGGCGACCGCTTCCAGCGGGCCGAAATAACACAAGGTGTCGGCCGACAGGATGACGTCCCACGCGCCGGCCTCGGCGGGCTGACGGAGAAATTCGGTGAGTTCGATCCGGTAAAGGCGGTCGTAGCAGCCCTTGCCTTCGGCCTTTTGAAGCATGCCGACGGACAGATCGACGCCCACCAGACGCGCCGCATACTGCGCCACGAGGGGGCCGCAGAGCCCGGTGCCGCAACCCGCATCGAGGATGCGAAGCTGCTTTGCCGGTGCCGGCAGATAGGGCCGCAGGGCATCGGTGACGAGTTCGGGCGCCTTGTAGGCGAGGCGAACCTGAAGCTGTTCCTCGAAGCTGTCGGCAAAGCGGTCGAAGGTTTCGACGATGTAGTCGTCGCGGGCCCGCTCGGGCACGTCCTGCCCCGAGCAGGCGGCATACATGTGGCGGGCGACCGGGCTGTCGGGCTGCTGGGTCAGCCACTGACGGAAGACTTCGGCGGCTTCCTCGATCTGACCGATGGAGTAATAGGCCATGCCGAGCAGCTTGTGGCCGTCCGGGTGCTGGGGCATCAGGGTGATCGATTTGCAGTAATACTGCACCGCGGCCTTGATGTCCTTGCGGGCGGCGTAGAGCATTCCCAGGTTGTTGTAGGCGCGGAAGTGCCGCGGATCGAGCTCGACGGCCTGACGGTATTCCGCCTCGGCCTTGTCCAGATCGCCGTCCGCGCGGTAGAGCACGCCCAGGTTGTTGTGGAAATCGGCCCGTTGCGGCTCGAGGGCAATCGCCCGCAGATAGCTGTCCCGCCCCTCGGCGAGCTGGCCGATGGAGGTGCGGATGTTGCCGAGATTGTTGTGGAAGTCGGCATGCCCGGGCAGTTGTTCGATGGCCTGCAGGATGAACGC
>CALMXT010000085.1 GCA_937871125.1 uncultured Zoogloea sp.
ACGCCGAGAAGGCCTTGTTCCACGCCATCGTCGACGTCGCCCCGCTGGCCCGCTCACATTTCCAGAACGAGGCCTACACCGACGCCCTGCGCGTGCTCGCCGGCTTGCGTGCTGCGGTCGACCGCTTCTTCGACGAAGTGATGGTGATGGCCGAGGAGCCGCTGGTACGCCAGAACCGGCTGGCCTTGCTGAACCAGCTTGCCGGCCTCATGAACCAGGTGGCGGACATTTCGCGCCTCTCCGCGTAAGCGGCGGCATTAAGGGTAGTCCATGAAAATCATCGTGCTCGACCGGGACGGCGTCATCAACCTCGACTCCGAACAGTTCATCAAGAAGCCGGAGGAGTGGAAACCGATTCCCGGCTCCCTCGAAGCGATCGCCCGGCTCAACGAATCCGGCTGGCGGGTGGTGATTGCCTCCAACCAGTCGGGCCTCGGGCGTGGCCTCTTCGACATGGATACCCTCAATGCCATCAATGAGAAGATGACGAAGGCGCTCGGCCAGGTCGGCGGGCGGATCGACGCCATCTTCTTCTGCCCCCACACGGCAGACTCCACCTGCGACTGCCGCAAGCCCAAGCCGGGCATGTTTTTGCAGATCGCCGAGCGTTTCAATGCGGACATGAAGGGGGTGCCGGTGGTCGGCGACAGCCTGCGCGACCTCCAGGCCGGCGCGGCGGTGGGGTGCAAGCCCTACCTTGTCCTGACCGGCAAGGGTGTCAAGACCCAGGCCGATCCGGCCTTGCCGGAAGGCACCGAGATATTCCCCGATCTGGCCGCGGTGGTTGCACATCTGACCACCTGAGCATGGTGCGCATGAATTTCGCCGGGCGTTCCGCGCTCGTCAACCGACTCGTCGCCGGCTCGGGCCTGCTCGCGACGATCTTTTCACCAGCTCTGAAAGGGCGATTCCCGTGGTCCTGATCCGCAACATTCTGTTCATGATTGCCCTCGCCATTTTCACGCCGCTCTATGCGTTGATTGCGATGGCCACCTTTCCCTTCTCGCCGGAGGTCCGCCATCGCATCATCCGCGGCTGGCCGCACATCATGGCGTGGGTCGTGAAGCATGTGCTGGGCATTCCCTATCGCCTGATCGGTGCCGAGAACATTCCCGCCGGCCCGGCCATCGTCATGGCCAAGCACATGTCGGCCTGGGAAACCATCATGCTGCAGGACATCTTCCCGCCGATGGTCTTCGTCATGAAGCGGGAAATCCACAAGCTGCCCTTCTTCGGCTGGGGCATCGCCCAGATGCCGATGATCGCCATCGACCGTTCGGCCGGCAAGGATGCGCTGGCCCAGGTGGAGGAGCAGGGTCGGGATCGTCTGGCCCACGGTTTCTGGGTCACGATCTTCCCCGAAGGCACCCGGGTCGCGCCGGGCAGCAAAAAGCGCTATAAGGCCGGGGGCTCATGGCTGGCGGCGCAAACCGGCACGCCGGTGGTGCCGGTGGCCCATAACGCCGGCGAGTTCTGGCCGCGCAACGCCTTTCTCAAAACGCCGGGCGAGGTCGTCGTCAGCATCGGCCCGGTGATCGAAACCGTCGGACTCTCCGCCGACGAGATCAACACCCGCGTCCAGACCTGGGTGGAAGGCGAGATGCGCCGCCTGTTCCCCTACCATTATCGCCAGCCGACGCCCAAGAAGGAGTCGGCGGAGGCGTGAGCGCACCGGCCGTCGAATCCCGCGAGATCGTTCTCGACGGGCAGCGGGTCGCCTATACGCTCCGGCGCAGCGTGCGCAAAACCCTGGGACTGCGCATCGACCAACGCGGCCTCACCGTGGGCGTGCCGCAGCGGACTGGCGTCCGTGAGGTCGAGGCCTTCATCCGCAGCCACGGCGCGTGGGTGATCGACAAGCTCAAGCATCATGCCGAGCCGGCGGAACACGCCCCCTTCGACGTTGCGGACGGGGCGGCGATTCCTGTCCTCGGCGACGTCTGGCACTTGCGCTTCGGCCGCGGTAACAACCGCGTGGTGTGGCACGAAGGCGGCCCGCAGCAGGTGGTGGAGCTCGCCCTGCGCAGCGGCGGCGATGCGCGCCAGTTGTTGTTGCGGGGCTTGCAGCAAAAGGGGTTGGGTCTGTTCAAGAACCGGGTGGAGGAGTTCTGCCTGCGGCTCGGCCGCCCCGTTCCTGCGGTGAGCCTGTCGAACGCCAGCACGCGCTGGGGCAGTTGCAGCAGCCGCAGCGGCATTCGGCTGCACTGGCGCCTGATCCATCTGCCGCTCGGCCTGGTCGACTATGTTGTGGCCCACGAGGTTGCCCATCTGGTCGAAATGAATCACTCGCCGCGGTTCTGGTCCGTCGTCGAATCGCTCTATCCTGAACACATGGCTGCCCGCAAGGCTCTGAGGCAGGCGGCTTCTTCGCTTCCCCACATCTGATCCAAGGAAACTGTCATGCGTCTGCTGCACACCATGCTTCGCGTCGTCGATCTCGACCGCTCCATCGCCTTCTACACCGAGGTGCTCGGCATGCGCCTTCTGCGCCGCACCGATTTTCCGGGCGGAAAGTTCACGCTGGCGTTCGTCGGCTATCAGGAAGAGTCGGAGGGGGCGGTGCTGGAGCTGACCCACAATTGGGGCGTCGAATCCTATGAACTTGGCACGGCCTACGGCCATATCGCACTTGAGGTGCCCGATGCCTACGCGGCGTGCGAGGCGATCAAGGCCCGCGGTGGAAAGGTGGTGCGCGAGGCGGGCCCGATGATGCACGGCAAGACCGTGATTGCCTTCGTCGAAGACCCGGACGGCTACAAAGTGGAGTTGATCCAGGCGCACTGAAGCCGCGCTTGCGTTCGCCCGAAGGGCCGTTTCCGAAGCGGGTGCGCATCGGAAACGGCCCTTCGGTTTGTCGGGATTTCAGGTTTTGCGCCCAAAGGCCTCCTGCAGGGCGGCGAGTTCGCGGTGAAGGGTGTCCAGGGCGGCGGGTGCGTCGGCCATGCGTTTTTCACGGCCGATGCGTTCCAGTTGTTGGGCGCAGGCCTGAGCGCGAGCGGCGCAGAAGTTGGCGACGGCGCCCTTGAGCGCATGGGAGGCGTTGAGCAGCGCGTCGGGGTCGTTGCCGGCAACCGCCGCGTCTATGTCGGCGAGCAGCCGCGGTTCGTCCTCGATATACATTCCGATGAGCTGGTCGAGCAGCTCTCCGTCGCCGCCGAGGTTGAAGAGCACCTGATCCCGTTCGAAGACCGGGCCGGTGATCGTGGGCTCGGCCGGGGGCGGTGCGGCTGGGTCGCCGTGGCCGGTGTGGTGGATCAGTACTTCGACGAGGTCCGGCGCATGCACGGGTTTGGACAGGTAGCCGTCCATGCCGGCTTCGAGGCAGCGTTCGCGGTCGCCTTTCATGGCGTGGGCCGTCATCGCCACGATCGGGGTGCGGGGGATGCCGGCAGCTTCCCGTTCGCGAATCGTGGCGGTGGCGTCGAAGCCTCCCATGACCGGCATCTGGACGTCCATCAAGATCAGGTCGTAGTGGTTGCGGGCATGCAGGGCGAGGGCTTCCTGGCCGTTGTTGGCCACGTCCACCTGATGCCCGAGTTTGCCGAGCAGGCGCAGCGCGAGGGTCTGGTTCACCACGTTGTCTTCGGCCAGCAGGATGCGTAGCTGACGCTTTTGTTCGCGCAGGCTGTGACGGGTGATCAGCGGCGAGTGCTCGTCGAGCGGATCGACCGAGAGCAGGATGGCGTTGAGCAGTTCGGATGCAATGATCGGCATCGGGAGGTAGGCGGCAACGCCCAGTTCGCGGCAGCGGGCACCGTCGCCGCGCCGGCCTTCGCCGGCCAGCATGATGACGCAGGGCGGCGGAGTGACGCCCTGCAGCATGGCGGCGGCGAGTTCGAAGCCCTCGATGTCCGGGAGTTGGGTGCTGATCAGGACGACCCGATAGGGCTTGCCGCAGGCCTTGCCGTGAGCCTGTTCGCGCAGGGCGGCGCCGGCGTCCGAAACGGCGACGGGGGTCATGCGCCATTGGCCGAGAAGTTCCAGCAGCATGGCGCGCTCGGCGGTGTTGTCCACGGCGATGAGCACCGGCAGGCCTTCCAGGTGGGCCTTCTCGTCGACGGCTGCCAACGTGTGCCCAAGTTCGAAATTCGCGGTGAATTGGAAGGTGCTGCCCTCGCCGGGGGCGCTGCGGACGCCGATTCTTCCGCCCATGGCCTGGACGAGTTGGGCGCTGATGGTGAGCCCCAGCCCCGTGCCGCCGTAGCGGCGGGTGGTGGAGGTGTCGGCCTGGGAGAAGGCTTCGAAGATCAGATTCTGTTTTTCGGCGGCGATGCCGACGCCGGTGTCGTGCACGCTGAAGGCGAGCGGGACGCCGGGCGTGTCGTTGGCGTGCGGGGCGGGCTCGACCAGGACGCGGACTTCGCCTGCGGTGGTGAACTTGATGCCGTTGGAGATCAGGTTGATGAGCACCTGACGCAGGCGGTGCGGATCGCCGATCAGGCTGTCGGGTACGGCGGGGGCCACTTGCGCAGTGAGTTGCAGGCCTTTTTCGTCGGCCCGCTGCTGCAGTGTGCGCACGGCCATGGCTACGCAGTCGCGCAGGCTGAAGTCGATGTGCTCGAAATCGAGCTTGCCGGCTTCGATCTTGGAGAAGTCGAGGATGTCGTTGAGGATGCCGAGAAGGGCGTTGGCCGAGCTTTTGACCAGCAGCAGATATTCGCGTTGTTCGTCGTCGAGGGGCGTTTCGAGGGTGAGATCGGTCATGCCGAGAATGGCATTCATCGGTGTGCGGATCTCGTGGCTCATGTTGGCGAGAAAGTCGCTCTTGGAGCGGCTGGTGGCTTCGGCGGCTTCCTTGGCTTGGCGCATGGCGGCCTCGACCTGTTTGCGCTCGCTGATGTCGCGCAGGTAGGCGGTGATCAGCCGGTGGCCGGCAATGTCGAAGGCGACGAAGGCCACTTCGGCCGGGAACTCCGCGCCGTTGCGCCGCCGCGCAATGGCTTCGATGTGCTGGCGGGGCACTTCGCTGTCGGGGCGGGTCAGCCAGTCGTGCAGTTGCCGGTTCTGGGCATCGCGCACGCGTTCTGGAAAGAGCACTTCGGCGGCCGGGCGGTGCAGGGCTTCGGCGCGCGAAATACCGAAGGTGCGTTCGGCGGCGGGATTGAATTCGAGGATGGTGCTGCGTTCATCGATGGTGATGATGCAGTCGAGGGCGGCTTCGGTGATGGCGCGGTTGCGCGCTTCGCTGGCGGCAAGGGCGGATTTGCCGTCGAACAGGCGGATGGATGTCCGGTTGAGGGCGTCGACCAGTTGGTGGACTTCGGCGATGGTGCCGGGTTCGTCGAGGGTGTCGCCTTGGCTGGCTTCGAGTTGTTCGGCAAAGCGGGTGGCGCGTTTCAGGCTCCGCAGGGGCGCGCGCAGGAAGTAGAGGATTGCGGCGGTGCCGATGAGCACGGTGAGCAGTCCGGCCACCAGGCTGTCGGCGATGATGTGGTGCAGGTTGTCGGTGGCGGCAGGGGCGATTTCGAGGCGCACCCAGCCGATGGGCGCAAGGTTGCCGATGCCGGCCCAGGTGACGAGGTTCCCGCCGCGGCGCGGCGCGGGGGATGAAGTATTTTGCGGCAGCCTGAGCGGCAGCGGGTTGGCATCGAGGGCTTCGACCATGGCCGAAGTCGTGCCGCCGTGGCTGACGCTGGCGAGGGGCGTGCCCTGCCGGTCGGTTACGGTGATGCGGCGGATCTGGGCGTTGGAGTCGAGTTCGAGCAGGTGGGCGACGGCTTGGGGCATGTCGCCGCGGGCGACGTGCGGTTCGAGGGCGGCGGCGAGCGTCTGGGAGAGTTCGTTGGCGTGGCGGATTTCCAGGTTTTCGACGAAATCGGTCTGCTCCAGGGCGATGTAGAGCGCATAGGCGCCGATGGAAAGTGTTAGGAGCAGGGTGAACAGCAGCGCAAGCTGCTGGCCGAGAGTGCGGGGGCCGACGCGTCCGGCCAGGCGGGGCGGGGCGGGGGTCATTCGTCTTTGAACCGCTCGCGGATGAGCAGCACTTCGGGCATGAGGGCCAGGAAGGCGTCGACGCATGCCGGGTCGAAATGTGCGCCGCGGCCGTCCCGGATGAAGTCGATGGCGCGGTCGAGATCCCAGGCTTCCTTGTAGGGGCGCGGCGAGGTGAGCGCGTCGAAGACGTCGGCGACGGCGACGATGCGTCCGACCAGCGGGATTGCTTCGCCCGCGGTGCCGTCGGGGTAGCCGCTGCCGTCGAATTTTTCGTGGTGGGTGAGGGCGATCTGCGCCGCCATCTGGATCATCGGGGACGACGAGCCTTTGAGGATGTCGTGGCCGATGCGGGGGGGCTGGCGCATGATGACCAGTTCGTCTTCGGTCAGCCGGCCCGGCTTGAGCAGGATGTGGTCGGGGGTGCCGACCTTGCCGATGTCGTGCATCGGCGCGGCGCTGAGGATGCGGTCGCACTGTTCTGCGTCGAGCCCCAGGTGTCTGGCGATCAGTTGGGAGTAATGGGCCATGCGCACGATGTGAGCGCCGGTTTCGGGGTCGCGGAACTCGGCGGCGCGGGCCAGACGGGCGATGGTTTCCTGTTCGCGGGCAACGATATCGGCGGTTTTGCGGATCACCGCTTCGCGCAGGTCGTCGTTCCAGTTGCGCAGACGCTGGTGGCTGGCGCGCAGGGCCAGCATGGTGCGCACGCGAGGGTCGAACTCGTGACGATCGATGGGCTTGGTGAGGAAGTCGTTGGCGCCGGCCGAGAGGCTTTCGTAGCGCACTTCCTTTTCGTGGGCTGCGGTCACCATCAGGATCGGCACGGTGTCGGCGGGATAGAGCTTGCGCACCGTTTCGATGAATTCGATGCCGTTCAGGTCGGGCATCATGTAGTCGACGATGATCAGGTCGGGCTCATGGTCGCCGCACCACTGCAGGCCTTCGAGCGGCGAGGTGAACGAGACGATCTCGGTGTCGGGCGGCGTGAGCTTGCGGACCAGAGCTTGGATCAGTGTCAGGTTGAGCGGGGTGTCGTCGACGATGGCGATGGCCATGGGGGCTCCTGGGGGCCTGGCAGGCAGGGCTGCCAGCGTCAGATTATCGGCCCGTAATTCTCGAAATTGAGCAGTGCTTTGCCATTCGGGTCCGATCCTGGGGCTTTTGTGGGCATGACAGGCGGCGGGCGAAGGGGCGACGCGGATGTGCGCCGGAACATGCGGCATCGGACCGGAGCCCGGCGGGCAAGATTGTAGACGATATGCAGTCTGCGTCCGCCGACGCGCAGGGCGCAGAGGGCGGATGGATCAGCGCAGGGCGCGGACGAGATCGGCCATGGTGTCGAAGCCCAGGTCGAAATAGTGCTGCAGGATCGGCGCAAAGTGACCCAAGGCGAGGAGCAGTACGCCGAAACCGACGGTGAGGGTGATCGGAAAGCCGATAGCGAACAGGTTCAGTTGCGGCGCGGCTCGGGTCAGGATGCCGAGAGCGATGTTGGTGATGAGCAGTGCGGTGACCACCGGCAGGGCCATCAGCAGTCCGGCAGCGAAAATCGTGCCGCCGAAGCGCGCGAGCATCAGCCAGCCGCCCTTGTGGGGCGGGATGTCGGCGATGGGCATCCATTCGAAGCTGCGCGCCAGGGCATCGACCATCAGCAGATGGCCGTTGAGGGCGAGGAAGATCAGGGTGGCGATCAGGGTCAGGAATTCGCCGACGACGGCGGTCTGGCCACCGGCGACGGGGTCGAAGAAGGTGGCGAAGGAGAGGCCCATCTGCAGGCTGATGATTTCTCCCATCACGTCGAGGGTGGCGAAGATGACCCGTAGCGTCAGTCCCATGGCGATGCCGATGAGGCTTTGCTCGAACAGCATCAGGACTCCGTTCCAGGAACCGAGCGGCACCGGTGGGGCGGGCGGCAAGGCCGGTATCAGGCCGATGGCGATGGCCAGCCCGACCACCAGCTTGATGCGCCGCGGGATGCCGCCGTTGCTGAAGACCGGTGCTGCGCCGACCAGCCCGAGAATGCGCGCGAGCGGGTAGGCCAGAAGGGCGAGCCAGGCGTCGAGTTGGGCGCTGGTGACCGAGAGCATGGGGTCAGCCGATCATCGACGGAATGCTCTCGAACAGGCGCCGGATGAAGTCGGTCATCATCGTGATCATCCACGGCCCGGCGAGCACCAGGGTGATGAAGGTGGCGATCAGCTTGGGGACGAAGGACAGGGTCTGCTCGTTGATCTGGGTGGCGGCCTGGAAGATCGAGACGAGGAGGCCGGTGACCAGCGCGGCGATGAAGAGGGGCGCCGACACCAGCAGGGTGAGTTCGAGCGCCTGACGGCCGAGGTCGATGACGGTGGTGGGGGTCATGGCCGTTTTTATCCGAAGCTTTGCACGAGGGAGCCGATCAGCAGATTCCAGCCGTCCACGAGTACGAAGAGCATGATCTTGAAGGGCAGCGAGACGATGGCCGGGCTCATCATCATCATGCCCATCGACATCAGCACCGAGGCGACGACCATGTCGATGATCAGAAAGGGAATGAAGACGATGAAGCCGATCTGGAAGGCGGTTTTGAGTTCGGAGGTGACGAAGGCCGGGATGACGACCCGCATCGGAAGATCGTCGGCCTTGTCGACCCGCGGTGTCTTGGCAAGCTTGGAGAAGAGGTTGAGATCGGGTTCGCGCACTTGCTTGAGCATGAAGCCCTTGACCGGCGTGGTCGCCCGGTCGAGGGCTTCGTTGAAAGTGATGCGGTTTTCCGACAGGGGCAGCCAGGCGTCGGTGTAAACCTTGTCGGCCACCGGCGACATGATGAAGAAAGTCAGGAACAGGGACAGGCCGACCATCACCTGGTTGGGTGGGGAGGTTTGTGTGCCCAGGGCATGACGCAGCAGCGACATGACGATGACGATCCGCGTGAAGCTGGTCATCATCAGCACGATGGCCGGCAGAAAGCTCAGCGACGTGAGCAGCAGCAGGGTTTGCACCGACAGGCTGTACTGGGTGCCGCCGGCGCCTGCTGGCGTGCTGGTCAGCGCAGGGAGTGCCTGGGCAAGCAGGGGCAGCGGGGCAAGGAGGGCCAGGGCGACCGCCGGGCGCACGAGGTGGGAGGTTTTCATCGCGGACGACGCTCCAGCGTCTGTTTGAGCCAGCTCTGGAAATCCTTGCCGGCGGCCCCGTCCGAACTGCCTGGGGTGCCGGGCAGCTCTGCGGAATCGAGGGTGTGGAGGGGGGTGATGCGGCCGGGCGATACGCCGAGGACGAGGATCTTGTCGGCCACCTCCACGAGTACGACCCGCTCGCGGGGGCCGACGGCGGTGGCGCCGCGAACCTTGATCAGACCGGCCGCGCTGCCGGTGCCGGCGCCAAGGCGTTTCAGGAAGTGCAGGCTGGCGATCAGCAAGCCGATGATGAGGCCGAGTCCGAGCAGCATCTGCACGACACTGCTGGTGACATCGAGACCGCCGTCGGAGGCGCTTGCGGGTAAGCTCGGAACGAGCAATCCGACAAAGATAAGCGGGAGGCGCATGGTGTTGATCGGGAGCGGCGGGGTTGCGGGGGCAGAGTGGGAGTCTGCCGCAGAGCTTAGCGGCACGCGTCTCCCCGGCATGGGCCGATTAAGCAGGCAAAACGGTACTTTTTCATGCTTTCGGGGTGTGTCTCCGAACCGCGTGGACCGCCTATACTTTAAGCTCACAAAGTCCGCTGAAATCGCTTCGGTGCGGCTCCGGCAGGACGTGTCGGCAAAACCCCAACTGAGTGGAGGTGCGATCATGTTGCTGTGGCATCGTGACAGCCAGCCCGGTGCTGGCGTGGCGGAAGGCGTTCGAGCGCTCCCGACGGCTTCGTCCGAGTATGAAGCCAAGCGCCAGCGGGCCTTGCAGATTCTCGGCGAGCGCTGGCTGCTTCACCACGCCAATGCGCCCGACCGGCGACCGGCACGTTCGGTGCTGGCGCGGGGGCGGGCTGACGCTGCCTAGTTCAAGATCGCTGTCGTTCGGCTGGGAGTGGCCGGCCCGGCGGCGAGTCCGCGGGCCGCGAGCGGGTTTTTCTCCGGCTGGGCGCGCGGTTGTCGCTCCCCCGCTTAGTCCGTCAAGCCCGACGCTCAACTGCGCAATTTCCGGATGCGTTCGGCCGGCGTGATGATGTCGGTCAGGCGGATGCCGAATTTGTCGTTGACCACCACGACTTCGCCCTGCGCAATGAGGGTGCCATTGACGAGCACGTCCATCGGTTCGCCGGCCAGCCCTTCCAGTTCCACCACCGAGCCGTGGGCCAGTTGCAGCAGATTGCGGATCGCGATCTTGGTGCGTCCCAGTTCCACGGTGAGTTGGACCGGGATGTCCAGGATCATGTCGTAATCGTTGATGGAGCCGCTTTTGGCTCCGGCCTGGCCGAAATCCGGAAAGAGCTGGCTGGCGGGTTTGGCCTGAAACGGCGATTCTTCTTCGATTCCGGTTTCCGCAGGCGCTGTCAGCCCCTCGGCCGCCGCCTGTTCCTGCATTGCGGCAGCCCAGTCGTCATCGCTGATCTGGTTGTCTTCGGGGGTATCGGTTTCGGACATGGTTTACTCCTGCCTCGGGGCCGGGGCTTCTTCTTCCTGGGCAAGGAAGCGTTCGATCTTGAGCGCGTATTGACCGCGCTGTATGCCGTAGCGGCACTCCATGAACGGAATGCCATCCACTTCGGCCTGAATGGTATCCGGGATGTTCAAGGGAATGACGTCGCCGGGCTTCATGTTGACGATGTCCCGCAGGGTCACCTTGGCGGTGCCGAGGCGGGCCATCAGGGTGACTTCGGCGGTTTGCAGTTGCTTGCCCATCATGTTCACCCAGCGGTTGTCCTGGGTGATGTGGTCGCTCTGCATTGTCGAGTAGAGCGTTTCGCGGATCGGCTCCAGCATCGAATACGGGAAGCAAAAGTGCATTTCCGCCTGGGAGCCGCCGAGTTCGAGGGTGAATGAGGCGGCCACGACGATTTCGCTGGGGGTGGCGATGTTGGCGAATTGAGGGTTCATTTCCGAGCGGACATACTCGAATTCGAGCTTCTTAACCGGCGCCCAGGCTTTGGCGTATTCGTCGAAAATGACTTTCAGCAGACCCTGGATGATGCGTTGCTCGGTGGGGGTGAAGTCGCGCCCCTCGACGCGGGTGTGAAAGCGCCCGTCGCCGCCGAAGAGGTTGTCCACCACCAGAAAGACCAGGTTCGGGTCCAGCACCACCAGACCGGTGCCGCGCAGGGGCTTGGCGATGAACAGATTGAGGTTGGTCGGCACCACCAGATTGCGGACGAATTCGCTGAACTTCTGGACCTTGATCGGCCCCACCGAGACTTCGACGTTGCGGTGCATGTAGGTGAACATGCCGATCCGCAGGTAGCGGGCGAAACGCTCGTTGATGAGCTCCATCGTGGGCATGCGCCCACGCACGATGCGTTCCTGGGTGGCGAGGTTGTACGGCCGGATGCCGTCGCTGTTCGAGTCGTCGGCTTCCTGCTCGTCGGACTCCCCGGTGACGCCCTTGAGCAGGGCATCGACCTCTTCCTGGGACAGAAAGTCCTGAGCCATGGTGGGATTACCCGCTTATTGGACGATGAACTGATTGAACAGCACGGCCAGCACCGGACCGTCGTCTTCCGGCCGGCTGCGTTTGTTCTTTTTCTTGGGGTTGGGCGCGTAGCCGAGAACGTCGTTGGCTTCGTCCTTGATCTCGTCGGCGAGATCCTCGCGTCCTTCCACCGTGGCCAGCGTCGAAGGCTTTTTGGACGACAGCAGCATGATCATGCGGTGCTTCAGTTCGGGCATGTAGAGCTTCAGCGAATCGCCCACATGGGCGTCGGCCACCCGCAGCACCATCGTGGCTTGCAGAAAGTGTTCGCCCTCGTCGGGGGCGAGATTGACGGTGAATTGCTCCAGCGGTACGAAAACCGGCGGTTTGGAGGGGTCGACCTTGACCTTCGGCGGCTCGTGGGACGCGGGTTCTTCCTCTTCGCCGTCGGCGGCATGCTTTTTCTTGCCCATCATCATGAATGCGGCTCCGCCGGCGATCGCCAGGATCAGCACCGCGACGATGATGATGATCATTTTTTTCTTACCCCCCTTGGCAGGGGCTTCGCCTTCGGTGGCTTCTGCCTTGGCCGGTGCTTTCGACATGCTGGATTACTCCTTTTCTCGCTGCATTGTTATCCATCGCGTTCGCCCGGCAAGCCAGAAATAGGGGCAGAAGCGCCCGCCATTTGTGGCGATTCAGGCGAACGTATCCACTAATCCTTCAGCCCGCTTCAGCCAGGGGCTGGCGGTGGCGCCGCTTGTCTTGCCGTCGATGTCGCCGGCGGCCGGGCTCCAGGCGCTGCCGCGCCGGCCTTCGCCGGGGTTGCCGGGCTGGCCCGATGTGCCGACGTCGGTCTGGCCGAGATTGATGCCACCCTGTTCGAGGATTTCCCGGAGCCGCGGCAGACTTTGTTCGATCAGTTCCCGTGCGGCCGGTGTGGCTGCGACGAACTGGGCGCTGGTCTGATCGCCGCTGACGGTGATCGAGATTTCCACCTTGCCCAGTTGCGGTGGCGTCAGGGTCAGTTCGGCATGGCTCTCGTCGTGGCCCACCATCCAAGTGACGCGGTTGCCGACTTCTTCGGGCCAAGCCGGGCTGCCGGCCGGTGCGGCGACGTGAAGGTGCAGCGGAGCGGCCGCGGCCTGCGCGACTTCGCCGCGCATATTGGCGAGGGCTGCGGCGTGAATGGCGGCGAAATTGTTGGTCGGAGCCGCGGGTTCGGCTAGCCGTTCGGGGCTTGTTCCGGTCCCGGTGACGGCCAGTTCGGGTTTGGCCTTGGCAACGGAAGCGCCGGCAAGGGCATCGGCGGCAAGATTTGCCGGTCGGACGGCGTCGTCTGCCGTCTCCGGGCCGGGCGTGCCGCCCTCGGCTGCGGCTGCCAGCAAGGCGGTCCGGCCTGCGCGGGCGTCGGTGTCGAGCGTGGCGGCGTCGGATTTCGCGGGAGCCAGAGGCTCGGCGACGGATTGCGCCGGGGGCTGCGCGGAGGCTGCCAGCAGGGCCGCGAGTTCGGGGGGAATCTGTGTGGCGGCGAGGTTCTCGGCCGCTGCGCTGGCGTCGGTGGTTGCGGTTTCGTCGGCGTCGACGGCGGTTTTGTCTTCCGCCGCGGTCTCGTCGGGCTGGGCCTGGTTTTGCATCCGGCGTTGCAGTTCGGTGGCGAAGCCTTGCTCCGACGGGCTCGCGCCCGAGGCTTCGGCGGGCGTGTCGGTGCGGGGGCCGACGGAGCCTTTGGCGGGGGCGACAGGAGCAGTGTTTGCGATGGGGTTCAAGGCCGGTCCGGACATGATGGTGTTCCTGGTGAGGATGCAGACATCGGCCAATCAGCAAGCGACGTGCCAGGGGCGCCCGGCGGCGATCACTCCTCGTCGGTGCGATCGCGGAACTGCTTGGCGGCGTGTTCGTCCGTGAGCCGTTGTTCCTGCTTGGCTTCCTTGCGGGCTTGCTGGCTCTGGTGGCGGTGCGACAGGGTGTCGAAAGCCTTCACCTTGTTGCGTTGATCCACCCAGGCCTGTTGGCCTTGCTCGGTGCGCTGCTTCGAGTCGGAGACGACTCGCTGCTGGTGGCTGATCGCGTCATCGAGCTTGCCGAGAAAGGCGCTGAAATTGCGCCAGGCGTCGGGGCCGATGCCGTTGCGCGCCGCTTCCACGAAGCGGGCGTGATATTCCTTGCGATATTCCACCAGCAGGGCGAGTTTTTCTTCGACCGCGTTTTCACTGGCAATCAACTCGCCGAGCTTCCGCGCGGCTTCGTCCATGCGGTTGTTTGCCAGGTCCAGCAGGGTCTGCAGGGGGAACGGCTCAGTCATCTTCACGTTCCTTCGGCGTTATCGGACGGGGGACGGGAATCTTTAGGGTCGGGCGATGACGACCTTTCTGGTGTGGGAACCCTCTCATGGTGTCGTTCCGAACAGGGCGTGCAGCTTTTCGACTGCCGATTCGTAGGATTCGCTTTCGTCGATGCGCTGCTGGAGAAAGGCTTCCAGCCTCGGATACATGGCGACGGCCTGATCGAGCACCGGGTCGGAGCCGGCGTGGTAGGCGCCGACGGCGATCAGGTCGCGAGAGCGCTGGTAGCGGGAGAAGAGTTGCTTGAAACGTCGCACCACGTCGAAATGCTGGCTTTTGACGAGGTTGTGCATGGCCCGCGAAATGGACTGTTCGATGTCGATGGCGGGGTAGTGGCCTTGGTCGGCGAGGTTGCGCGAGAGCACGATGTGGCCGTCGAGAATGGCGCGGGCGGCGTCGGCGATGGGGTCTTGCTGGTCGTCGCCTTCGGCTAGCACGGTATAGAAGGCGGTGATCGAGCCGCCGCCTTCCGGTCCGTTGCCGGCGCGTTCGACCAGCGCGGGCAGGCGCGCGAAGACCGACGGCGGGTAGCCGCGGGTGACCGGCGGCTCACCAATGGCCAGAGCGATTTCCCGCTGGGCCATGGCGTAGCGGGTCAGGGAGTCCATGATCAGCAGCACCTGTCTGCCCTGGTCGCGGAAATATTCGGCCACGGTGGTGGCGTAGGAAGCTCCCTGGAGGCGCATCAGCGGGCTGCAGTCGGCGGGGGCGGCGATCACCGCCGAGCGGGCCAGGCCTTCGGGACCAAGGTTGTGTTCGATGAATTCCTTGACTTCGCGGCCCCGCTCGCCGATCAACCCGACGACGATCACGTCGGCGGCGGTGTAGCGGGCCATCATGCCGATCAGCACC
>CALMXT010000086.1 GCA_937871125.1 uncultured Zoogloea sp.
GTAGTGCTTCATGCCTTCGCCGCGGGCGTAGGCGTGGGCGAACTGGAAGGTGTTGAACCAGTTGATGTGGATGCCGGCCAAGGTGATGAACTGATACTTGTAGCCCAGCGCGGCCAACTCGTCCTGGAAGGCGGCAATGGTCTTGTCGTCCAGGTTCTTCTTCCAGTTGAAGGAAGGCGAGCAGTTGTAGGACAGCAGCTTGCCCGGACAGGCGGCTTGCACGGCCTGGGCGAATTCGCGGGCAAAGCCGAGGTCCGGCGTGCCGGTTTCGCACCACACCAAGTCGGCGTAGGGGGCGTAGGCAACGCCGCGGGAGATGGCTTGGTCAAGACCGTTCTTGACGCGGTAGAAGCCTTCCTGGGTGCGTTCGCCGGTGCAGAACGGCTTGTCGTTGGCGTCGTGATCGGAAGTCAGCAGGTTGGCGGCTTCGGCATCGGTACGGGCCAGGATCAGGGTCGGAACGCCCATGACGTCGGCGGCGAAACGAGCGGCGATCAGCTTTTCACAGGCTTCCTGGGTCGGCACGAGCACCTTGCCGCCCATGTGGCCACACTTCTTCACTGCGGCCAGCTGGTCTTCGAAGTGAACACCCGCAGCACCGGCCGCGATCATGTTCTTCATCAGTTCGAAGGCGTTCAGCACGCCGCCGAAGCCGGCTTCCGCATCGGCAACGATCGGCAGGAAGTAGTCGACAAAGCCTTCGTCACCCGGGTTGATGCCACGGGACCACTGGATTTCGTCGGCACGCTTGAACGTGTTGTTGATGCGGCGAACCATGGTCGGGACGGAGTCGTAGGCGTACAGCGACTGGTCCGGGTACATGGTTTCGGAGGTGTTGCCGTCGGCGGCGACTTGCCAGCCAGACAGATACACGGCTTCGAGGCCGGCTTTGGCCTGTTGCATGGCCTGACCCGCAGTGATGGCGCCGAAGGCGTTCACATAGCCCTTCTTCGCACCACCGTTAACCTTGTTCCAGAGGGTCTCTGCGCCGCGCTGGGCCAGGGTGTACTCGGGTTGCAGGCTGCCACGAAGGCGGACGACGTCGGCGGCAGAGTAGCCGCGCTTCACGAGCTTCCAGCGGGGGTTTTCTGCCCAATCTTTTTCCAGTGCGGCGATTTGCTGTTCGCGGGTCAGAGCCATACTAAATCCTTTAGTAACAGTGAGGGAGAAGGGGCGGGGTTCGTGTGCCGATGACGTTTGGCGCGGACTCCGTTGCTGCTTGAACGGACACCGCTGGGTCGGAGGGAAGACCGTATTCGGTGCGTCGATCAGTGGGTGAGAGTATAGGCAGGATTCTGCACGGCAGCAATAGGTCTTATATAAGACATAAGAAATAAATTTTCATTTAAAATCAATGCAATGTTGTTGATTTTCCACATTGCAAAACGTTGTCGGCGGATGTGAAACGAAAAAACGCTGCACCGCGTCGACAATTCCCAGCTTATCGCAAAGGTGCTTCGGAAACGATCACTCCATCTTCGTCGGCGTAGAGCCAGTGGCCCGTTACAAATGTCACGCCGCCGAAGGTGACGGGGATGTCCACGTCGCCCGCCCCCTTTTTGATGCTCTTCATGGGGTGGGTGCCTAGCGCGAAGACACCGATTTCCATACCGGCGATCGGGCCGGAGTCACGGATGCAGCCATAGACGACGATCCCGGCCCAGCCGTTTTTCACGCCAAGCAGGGCAAGCTGGTCGCCGACCATTGCGCAGCGCATCGAGCCACCGCCATCGACGACCAGCACGTTGCCATTGCCGTGGCCTTCAAGGGTCGAGCGGACCAGGGCGTTGTCCTCGAAAACCTTCAACGTGCGGATAGGACCGGCAAAGTGCGTCTTGCCGCCAAAGCTGCGAAACATCGGGGCGACCGCGCGCACCTTGCCTTCGTTGGCATCGCAAAGATCGGTGGTTTGGAATTCCATGACTACTCCGTGAATGCAAAAGTGAACAAAAAGCTGCGCAAAAGACACGGGCGGCCAAAGCCGCCCGTGTACCTTTTTTGTCGAGGCGAGCGGAAACTATACCGTAGCCTCGGCCATTTCTTCGAACAGCAACTGCACCTTGCCGGCATCGTCGATGTCGATGGTGACGCTGCCGCCGCCGGCTAAGCGACCGAACAGCAACTCGTCGGCCAGCGCCGAGCGGATGGTGTCCTGGATGAGACGGGCCATCGGGCGGGCACCCATCAGCGGATCGAAGCCTTTGCGGCCAAGCCAGTCTTTGAGCTTGTCGGTGAAGTGGGCGTCCACCTTCTTTTCGTGGAGCTGGGCTTCGAGCTGGGTCAGGAACTTGTCCACCACCCGAATGATGATGTCCGAATCGAGAGCCCTGAACGAAATCGTGGCATCCAGACGGTTGCGGAACTCAGGGGAGAACAGGCGCTTTATCTCGGCCATTTCATCGCCCATTTCGCGTTTCGCCGAAAAGCCGATGACGGACTTCTGCATCGATTCGGCGCCCGCATTGGTTGTCATGATCATGATGACGTTGCGGAAATCGGCTTGACGACCGTTGTTGTCCGTCAAGGTGCCGTGGTCCATCACCTGAAGCAGGATGTTGTAGATATCCGGATGCGCCTTCTCAATTTCGTCGAGAAGCAGCACGCAGTGGGGCTTTTTATTGATCTGCTCGGTCAGAAGGCCGCCCTGGTCGAAACCGACATAGCCCGGTGGGGCGCCGATCAGCCTCGATACGGCGTGGCGCTCCATGTATTCGGACATGTCGAAACGCACCAACTCGATACCCAGCGTGTAGGCGAGCTGGCGTGCCACTTCGGTTTTGCCGACACCGGTGGGGCCGCTGAACAAAAAGGCGCCGATGGGCTTCTGCGGGTTGCCGAGGCCGGAGCGGGACATCTTGATCGCCTTGGCGAGGGCTTCGATCGCAGCGTCCTGGCCGAAGACGACGTTTTTCAGGTCGCGGTCCAGGGTCTTGAGCGCAGCCCGGTCGTCGTTCGAGACATTGCGCGGCGGTATGCGAGCGATCTTGGCGACGATTTCCTCGATCTCGCTTTTGCCGATGAGCTTCTTTTGCCGTGACTTGGGCAGGATGCGCTGGGCTGCACCGGCTTCGTCGATGACGTCGATGGCCTTGTCCGGCAAGTGGCGGTCGTTGATGTAACGGGCTGACAATTCGGCGGCACTCGACAAAGCCGACGCGGAATACTTGATGCCGTGGTGCTGTTCGAAGCGCGACTTGAGACCCTTGAGAATCTCGACGGTTTCATTGACCGATGGCTCGATCACGTCCACTTTCTGGAAGCGCCGGGACAAGGCATGATCCTTTTCGAAGATCTGGCGGAATTCCGTGTACGTGGTTGCGCCGATGCACTTGAGCTGGCCCGACGATAGGGCCGGCTTTAGCAGGTTGGAGGCGTCCAGCGTTCCGCCCGATGCCGCGCCGGCACCGATGAGCGTATGGATTTCGTCGATGAACAGGATCGCGTTGTTGTGGTCTGTGAGCTGCTTCAATACCGCCTTCAGGCGTTGTTCGAAGTCACCGCGATACTTGGTGCCCGCGAGTAGCGCGCCCATGTCGAGGGCGTAAACCTGGGCGTCGGCGAGGATGTCGGGAACGCGTCCCTCGACAATGCGACGCGCCAAGCCCTCGGCGATCGCGGTCTTGCCGACACCGGCCTCTCCAACCAGCAGAGGATTGTTTTTGCGGCGACGGCAGAGGGTCTGGATGACGCGCTCGACTTCCTTCTCGCGGCCGATCAGCGGATCGATCTTGCCCAGCAGCGCTTGCTGGTTGAGGTTTTGCGTGTAGTTGTCGAGGGCGCCTCCCGCGGGAGCCGTTTCCTGCTCCTGCTCGCTCTGTTCGGACTCGCCCGGCGGGCGCTGCGAATTGGCTCCCGGCTGGGGAGTTTTGGTGATGCCGTGGGAGATGAAATTCACCACGTCGAGGCGCGAGATGTTCTGCCGCTGGAGGAAATAGACGGCGTGGGAATCCTTCTCTCCGAAGATCGCTACCAGCACGTTGGCGCCGGTGACTTCTTTCTTGCCGGACGATTGCACGTGGAGGATGGCGCGCTGAATGACCCTTTGGAAACCGAGCGTGGGTTGCGTATCGATATCTTCGCTACCTTCGACCTTCGGTGTGTGTTCGTTGACGAACTCAACGAGCTCCTTTCGTAGATCCTCGGTTTTGGCTGCACAGGCACGCAGCACTTCAGCGGCAGAAGGGTTGTCGAGGAGCGCAAGCAGAAGATGCTCCACGGTGATGAACTCATGGCGCTTTTGTCGGGCTTCGACGAACGCCATGTGCAGACTGACTTCAAGCTCTTGCGCGATCATTTCAGTTTTCCTCCATGACGCATGCCAGTGGATGCTGGTGCTGGCGCGCGTACGCGATGACCTGCTCGACTTTGGTGGCTGCGATGTCCCGTGGAAAGACACCGCATACCCCAACGCCCTCTCTGTGTACTTTGAGCATGACCCGCGTGGCTTGTTCGCGGTCCATGGCAAAGAATTTTTGTATCACGGTCACCACGAAATCCATCGGGGTGAAATCGTCGTTAAGGAGCATGACTTTGAAGAGGGGCGGCGGTTTGACTCGCGTGACCTCCGATTCCAGAACGGATTCTTCCTGTTTTTTGATGACCATGCGGCTCATTCTAAACAACCGCAATGATT
>CALMXT010000087.1 GCA_937871125.1 uncultured Zoogloea sp.
TCCCAGGCTTCCTTCCAGCTCATGGTGCGCTTGGGCAGCATGTAGTCCATCATCATCGCGACGAGGGTCAGCACGCGATAGCCGCGCCAGGTCCATTTGTCGATCCAGCGCTGGACGATGGGCACGTTGGCCGGGTCCTGCTGAAGGATGAACTTGATGACCTCCAGACCCAGGGTCATGTGACGGGCTTCGTCGGACTGGGCCGAGAAGCCGAAGGTCATGGTGCCCATGTCGCCGTTGTAGGCCGCGCCGGAAACGAAGGGCACGAACAACAGGTTGGTCAGCACGTATTCGAAGCTGAAGCCGATCGACACCATGAACTCGAACGGACCGGCGGTGATGGCGTCGTCGAAGAAGCTCTTGGGCACCGACAGGAACCACACGCGGTCGTGGGCATGATGGAAGTCATGCATGCCGTTGTAGTACTTGTTGTAGTTCGAGACGGCGTGGATCTGGGTCTGGGCGTGACGGATCTCGTCGAGCGACTGCATCAGGCAGGCGACGCGCGGGCCGGGGCCGGGGAACTGACGACCGGCGTGGGCGAAGCCGCGGTGCGCCACGTATTCCAGCGGGCTGATGCCGCTGACGAACAGCTTGACGGTATTCAGGTAGCGGGCGTCGGTGACATTCAGGTGGCCGTTGCTCTGGATGTAGGCGTCCAGCACCGAGTACAGCTTGCGCTCCTTCTCGGACTGGTATTTCCAGTAGGCGTCCATGGTCAGGCGGAACGGGTCTTCCCACTTGTCCCAGTCGTGGATCTTGATGCCCTCGTAGGCCATGTACGGGTAGATGTCCTCCATCTTCTGGTACGACGGCGTCCAGTCGAGGCCACGCGTCATGACCGCGTAGCGCTCTTTCAGACCGAGCTTCTTCTTGGCTACTTGCATATCCATTTTTTATGTCTCCTTGGGGCTCAAGCGTTCCAGTAAAGGGTCATCTCGTCGTCGGTCTGATCGAGGTTGCCGGACATGGTGATCAGGTTGACCTGCAATTCCTGCAGGTCGTAGGGACGGCCGATCAGCTCCTCGATGGTTTCGCGACGCACGACCAGCTTGCCGTCGGCGTCGATCTTCACCATCGCCGGTTGTTCATTCACGACGGCATGGGGGTTGTCCTGGACGATGGCCTCGATGATCTGGCGGGTGTCTTCGTTCGTCTGCAGTGCGATAAATACGTTGGACATTCAGATTTCCTCAGAGGGGCACGCCGGCCTTGGCCATGCGGGCATTGAATTGCTGGACGACCTCGCCCACCAGTTCGTCGGTACGATCGCCCAGGGCGATACGGGCCACCGGCAGCAGCGCAGCGGCGGCGCGGTCGCGCCATTCGCCGATCCACTTGACCAGGATGGCCTTGTTCTCGGCGGATTCGGCGGCGGCAGTCTTGACCGTCGCGTCGGCCCACTTCTTCGTTTCGGCGAACCAGTCGGTCATGAACTGGGTCAGCATGGCCACCGAAGTGCCGCCCTTGGACGAGAGCACGTCGTCGATGATGGTTTCGTACACCAGCGGGTAGAGCAGACCGTCGAGCACGACGTTTTGAACGACGAACAGTTCGAACGGGTCCTTGAGCACCATGCTGTCTTCGACAAAGCGGCGCAGCCCTTGCCAGGTGTCGTCTTCAACCCACGCCTTCTTGGCCTCGTCGAGCACATCCACACCGCCCAGCAGGAGACCGACGCGGGTGAGGTATTGGGCGATGCCCAGTTGATCCATCGAGTGGTAGATGTGCGGCTGGGAGAAGCCCGTGCCGTAGCCATACGCACAGACGGCCGCATTGTTCATGTTCGAACCCCAGGCCACGTGGCGCAGCGGCACCAGCAGCTTCAGCACGGTGTCGCGAACCTCTTCCGGCAGGTTGGCCGCCAGACCGCGGCTTTCGACGAAGTCGAAATTGGCTTCGGCGGTGTCCTGTTGCTTGGCGCGGGCCATGGTGTAGGCGCCGTAATAGAACTGGCGCGGATCCTTGAAGGCATACCAGTCGGCCATCTTGATGACGGTCCGGGACGCATCGTAGATATCGTGATCGGGATCCCAGGTCGGACGGTAGTGGAAGTTGGCCGTCTGCTGCATGTCCAGGGTGCCTTCCTGGTAGCGCGTAGCCGGCTTGTCCGCTCCAATGCGACGGGCGATGTTGTCGAAGGTATGTCGCAGCGGTTTGATGGAAACCGTTTGCAGATCGATATGCATGTATTTCTCCTCCTCTGTTATCAGGACTCGGGTCTTGTCCCGGTTTGCTCAACGGAAACGCTGGTGTGTCGCCTCGTGCAGGTTCCAGTTCCAGTCGCTGCCCTCTTCCGTTTCCGGCCGTGTGCCCTCAATGAGGATCACCCGGTTGGTCCGGCAAAAATCTTCATACGCCGCTTCGGGCAGCAACATTTCCACGTAGATGGACGGATCGGAAATGGAGAACTCGAACTCCACCATTCCGTCCGGCCGCCTCTCCACGACGCGAACGTACTTGCGATTCATGTCTACTTCGGGGCTTGTCGGATCGCTCATCGTTTCCTCAGTGTTGTTTCGAACACCCGACTCCCTATAACAAGTCCTGTGCCAGAATTCACAATCAATTGATTTAAAAACAAAAACTCGAGAAAAGAAGCAAATGTCAGAAAAAACTCTATTTATGAGTCAATCAATTGATGAAATGCTGCAATGCAGCTTGATGTTCTGGTTAACACCTATTTTTCTGGAGGCAGAGAGCCCCGTCGCAGTGGGCGAAACGTCCTGGGCGCAGGTTTCGGGCGCAAAAAAAACGGCCGTCACATTGCGTGACGGCCGTAAACAGCCAGGGAACTCGGCAGGAGGGAGGTTTTCTGCCGATGCGGTGCTCCTGGTTGCGGAACTAAAACCGAAAGATCAGCCCCGACGCGCCCGGATGGGCTAATCCGCCGGCTGGGGCGAGCCGGCGCACACCGACTTCGCCATTTTTCCGATGACTTCCAGCGAAATCTCTCCACGAGGAAAAACCCGGCAGGCCAGTACGATCCCTTGCGTCAGCTCTTCTTCGGAAATACAGGCCTTGCTCATCTTGCGGGCCTCGTAGGCGCCCGACTTTATGTGCACCTTGCACACGCCGCACCCGCCTCCTCGGCAGCCCACCGGAATGCCGCGCCGCCCCAGAACTTCCATGCCGCGAAGCAGGTTCTCATCCATCGCGCAAAGGTAGTCTTCACCGCTGTTTTCAATATGAATCAGGTGCCGCTCAGCCATCGTCTCCTCCTTGGCGCCCTACCGTTACCGCTACTAAAAATGGGTTTACAGTGGCGCTAGCTATTTTTCTCGAGATTTTGTATTATTATCGCTAATCATCACATAACGCAAGCTGATCTGAGTTTTCGACCGAGCAGCATGTCCTCGGGACGGTATCGGCCTGCGTGATATAAGAAGCGCCTCCCATCTGCGCCGGCGATCAAGGCCGACAAGTGTTGCGACTGACTTACGCGCAGCGGAGAGACTAACGGAGGAGAGACCGTGAGCACTATCCAGTACCCGCAAGACAGCGATCTACGCAGCCTTGTGCGCTTCTGTGCCGAGAAAGGGCTCATCTGGCTCGACGAAAGCCGAATGATCCTGATGCACGCGGCGGCCCTCGCAGCCTTGCGCCGGGAGCTGATCGAATCGCTGGGGATCGACCAGGCGCGCCGCATCCTCACCCGGATGGGCTACGCCTCCGGCGCACGCGATGCGGAGCTCGCGAAAAAGGTTCGCAACGGCAAATGTATCAAGGATGCATTCGCCGTCGGCCCGCAGCTGCACATGCTCGAAGGCAGCGTGCTGGTCACTCCGGTCTCCCTCGAAATGGACGTCAAGGCCGGCACGTTCTACGGCGAGTTCCTCTGGGATAACTCCTACGAAGCGGAGATCCACATCCGCGAATTCGGGCACACCGACCACCCGGTGTGCTGGATGCAAATCGGCTACGCCTCGGGCTATACCTCGGCCTTCATGGGGCGCTTCATTCTCTTCAAGGAAGTCGATTGCGCCGCCACCGGCAGCAACCAATGTCGCATCGTCGGCAAACCCGTCGAGGAATGGCCGGATGCGGCCGAACACACCCCCTATTACGAGGCCGATTCCATACTCAGTCACATGCTCGAACTTCGCGGTCAGGTAGACGCCCTTCGGGCGACCCTGGAACACGGTCAGCAACCGCCCAATCTGATCGGTTCATCGGCGGGTTTCCGCCATGCCTACGACTTGATCAACAAGGCGGCCACAACCCAGGTCTCGGTTCTGCTGCTCGGTGAAACCGGCGTCGGCAAGGAGCGCTTCGCCCGTGCCCTGCACGATCTGAGCCGCCGCGCGGCCGGCCCCTTCGTGGCGGTGAACTGTGCCGCCCTCCCCCACGACTTGATCGAATCCGAACTATTCGGCGTCGAAAAAGGCGCGTTCACCGGCGCCCACGCCTCCCGCGCCGGCAAGTTCGAACGCGCCGAAGGCGGCACGCTCTTTCTCGACGAGGTTGGCGAATTGCCCCTCGCCGCCCAGGCCAAGCTCCTGCGCGTGCTGCAAGAAGGCGAAATCGAGCGCCTCGGCGACGAACGCGTCCGCAAGATCAACGTCCGCCTGGTGGCGGCCACCAATGTGGACCTGCAGGCCGCGGTCAAGGCCGGACGTTTCCGCAGCGACCTCTATTACCGGCTCAATGTCTACCCGGTCCGGATTCCCCCGCTGCGCGACCGCATCGCCGACATCCAGCCGATGATCGAAGCCATGCTGCAACGCTTCGGCGCCCTGCACGACAAACGTGTCGCCGGCATCACCGACAAAGCCCTGCGGGCACTCCGCGGCTACTCGTGGCCGGGCAACATCCGAGAGCTCGAAAACATCATCGAGCGCGGCATGATACTCACGCCTCAAAACGAGTGGATCGAGATCGAGCACCTCTTCGCCGAGCCCCAGGACTTCGGCGTCAATCAACAGTTCGTCGACAACTCGGGCGGCCTCGCCGATGCCCAATGTGCCACTGAAGATCTCTGCAAACGCATCGTGGAAGCCGGCGTCGGCCTCGACGACCTCGAAGAGGCGCTGATCCAGCACGCGGTCCGTGAGTCCGGCGGCAACCTCTCCGGCGCGGCCCGTCTGTTGCGCATCACCCGACCCCAGCTCAACTACCGTCTTAAGAAAAAAGACACCAACAATTGATTCCGTCGGCAGCATCCGGCGAACCGACTCGCCGTCGAGGGCGAGCCGCGGCCATGCCAATGGCAATCAGCCTCAATGACACCCGGCAAACCGCCCATCCGCCGCAACATCCAGCGACGATTTTCGACGCGGAGCGAAGAAGCCTTGCCCGACTTAGCCCGCGCGCTTTTGTGCAACTTTTTGAAAACTGTTGCTGCAGTGCAACATTCGCACTGGGAAAGTGCCATTTTTTAAGTCATGCCACTCGTCGCAGCTCCGGCCTGTGATATTGTTTTCCACGTGAGGACGCGGCTGGTTGATGTTTTGCGCCTCTAAGAGCTCAAGCACAAACACACGGAGGGAACACCCATGGCTAACAAGCAAGAACAGCAACAACTCAACGAAATCCAAAAGAAGAACCTCGAAGCTGCCATGCGTCTGGCCCAGCTCTCCATCGAGAACTCCCAGCGCATCATGGAATTGCAGGTCGGTACCGCCAAGTCCCTGTTTGAAGAAGGTGTTGCCAACGCCAAGGCGCTGTCCACCGTCAAGGACCCGGCCGAAGCCATGAACCTGCGCACCTCCTACGCCCAGAGCACCACCGAAAAGATGCTCTCCTGTGCCCGCGAAATCGCCGAGATCACTGCCAAGACCCAAGCCGAAGTCGGCAAGATGGTCAGCGAGCAGCTCACCGGCGGCGGCGCTGACATGTTCGAGTCCATCCAGAAGATGTTCAAGGGCATGCCCATCGGCGACAACAACGCCCTCGGCACCATCCAAGGCGCAATGGACACCGCTCGCGCCGCTTACGAGCAGATGACCAAGGCCTCCGCCGAAGCCTTCCAGGCCTTCACCAAGATGGGCGCCAAGAAGTAATAGTAATTCGACGCACTTCTGCAGTATCGAAAACGACGCTTCCGGGCGTCGTTTTTTTTGCCCGGCTCTCACGGCGCTTTCCGCGTCCTGCCCGAACGGCAGCCTCATCCGCCTCACCCAAGAACACCTCAAGACCAGCGCCAGGCTCATCGAGCGGCAAGCCGATTCCGCCAAGCCTTCCAGTCCCGCCGTCCGCGTTCGCCCGCACGCGGACACGGCTCGAACACCTCATCCCCCACACCTGCAAAGCTTTCGCCGAGCTGTCATGTACGCGCAATCCAGGAGTGCGATAGTCGGAACCCCCAACTATTTCACTCCTTCCCCCGGAGGTTTCCGCGACATGTTGAAACCAGCATTCATCGCCGTTGCCATCGCAACGACGCTCCTCGCCGGCTGCGGCGGCAACAGCAGCGCCCCAGCCGCCCCCAAGAACGTTCTCTTCTTTCTCGGCGACGGCATGGGCATGAACACCCTGACCGCCGCCCGCATCTACAAGGTCGGCGAAGACGGCGAACTCACCATCGACACCCTGCCGGAGACGGCCTTCGTCAAGACCTACTCCAACAACGCCCAGGTCACCGACAGCGCCCCCTCGATGGCCGCCTACATGACCGGCGTCAAGATGAACAACGAAGTCATCTCCATGACCCCGGAGACTTCCGCCTTCGACGCCACCGGCAAGAACTACCTCAATGGTACCGACAGCACCTGTCCGACCAGCGGCAACGGCAGCGCCGTCACCACCCTGCTCGAACTGGCCAAGGCGGCCGGCTGGGGCACCGGCGCCGTGACCACCACCCGCGTCACCCACGCCACGCCAGCCGTCACCTACGCCCACATCTGCCATCGCGACGCCGAAAACACCATTGCCGCCCAGGCCGTGCCCGGTGGTCTCGGTTACAACAGCGCCCTCGGCGACGGCCTGGACGTACTCCTCGGCGGCGGCCGCCAGTTCTTCCTCCCTACCGCCTCCGGCGGCAAGCGCACCGACGGTCGCGACCTCACCGCCGAACTCGTGACCAAGGGCTACACCTACGTCAAGACCAAGACCGAGTTCGACGCCGCCGCAGCCGGATCGACCAAGAAGATCGTCGGCCTGTTCACCAGCAGCCACATGAGCTACGACCTGGATCGCGACCCCGCCGTCGAACCGAGCCTGGCCGAAATGACCACCAAGGCCATCGACATCCTGTCGAAAAACGAAAAGGGCTTTTTCCTGATGGTTGAAGGTGGCCGCATCGACCATGCCCTGCACGAAACCACTGCCAAGAAGGCGCTGCAGGACACCGTCGCCTTCGACGACGCGATCAAGACCGCCATCGCCAAGATGAAGGCCATCGATCCGGATCTGTCGAACACCCTGATCGTCGTCACCGCCGACCACGACCACACCCTGGTGCTCAACGGCTACGCCGCCCGCACCGGCGCCACCACCGCCAGCAATCCCGGCGTGCTCGGTCTGCTCAAGAACTTCGTCACCGGCGCCCTCAACCTCGACTCCGGCGGCAACCCCTTCACCATCATCGGCTTCGGCAACGGCGAAAACCGTCCCGTCAACCGCAGCGCCCTCAGCGACGCCCAGGTTGCCGACAAGACCTATCACCAGGAAGCCGCCATCCCCATGGCAGCCGGCAGCGAAACCCACGGCGGCACCGACGTCTTCCTCGGCGCCATCGGTCGCGGCTCCGACAAATTCACCGGTGTCATCAACAACACCGAAGTCTTCAACCTGATCCGCCAGTCGGTCGGCCTGTAAGCGGAGACCCCACCATGAAAACCCAGATCAAACTCTCCGCCGCCGCCATCGCCCTCGTCGGCGCCTTCGGCGGCATGCCGTCCGCCTTCGCCGCCGGCGAAGCCACCAACGTCATCTTCTTCCTCGGCGACGGCATGGGCCCGACCACCGTCACCGCCAGCCGCATCTACAAATATGGCGAGGCCGGCCAGCTGACGATGGAAACGCTGAAGCGCACCGCGCGCATCCGCACCTACTCCAACGACGCCCAGACCACCGACAGCGCCCCGTCGATGGCCGCCTACATGACCGGCGTCAAGATGAACAACGAAGTGCTCTCCATGAGCGCCGACACCAAAGCCTACAACGGCAGCACGCCCTATGTGACCAGCGCCGGCGACAGCACCTGCCCGGCCAGCGGCAACGGTGCCGCCGTCACCACCTTGCTGGAGCTCTCCAAGGCGGCCGGCAAATCGGTCGGAGCCGTCACCACCACCCGCGTCACCCACGCCACCCCCGCCGCCACCTACGCCCACATCTGTCACCGCGACGGCGAAAACGACATCGCCGCCCAGGTCGTGCCCGGCAGCAGCAAATACAACGCGGCGCTCGGCAGCGGCGTGGATGTGCTCCTCGGCGGCGGCTCGAAGTTCTTCCTGCCCACCGCGGCCGGCGGCAAACGTACCGACGGCGTCGACCTCACCGCCCTGCTCCAGACCGCCGGCTACACCTACGTCAACACCGGCACCGCCTTCAAGGCGCTCAACCCGGCCACCACCACCAAGCTGGTCGGCCTGTTCAACAAGGACCACCTCAACTACGAGCTGGACCGGGCCAAAACCGCCAACAAGATCGACGAGCCCAGCCTCGCCGACATGACCGAAACCGCCATCAAAATCCTGCAGAAAAACGGCAAGGGATACTTCCTGATGGTTGAAGGCGGCCGCATCGACCACGCTCTTCACGGCACCAACGCCAAGCGCGCCCTCGAAGACACCATCGCCTTCGACGACGCCATCAAACGCGCCCTCGGCGTGGCGGATCTGAAGAACACGCTGATCGTCGTCACCGCCGACCACGATCACACGATGACCTTCAACGGCTACGCCCACAAAGGCAACCCGATCCTCGGCAAGGTCACCGACATCGTCAAGACCACCGTCCAAGGCAAGCCCGTGCTCGCCACCGCAGCCGACAACAAGCCTTACACCACCCTGGTGTTCGGCAACGGCGGCGGCCCGCGCAAGGCCGTGCGCGACGACCTGACCAGCGTCGACACCACCGCCGACGACTACCTCCAGGAAGTCGGCGTCAATCTGGGCTCCGCCGGTTCCGAAACCCACGGCGGCGGCGACGTCATGCTTTTCTCGACCGGCCCCGGCAACGCCGGCTTCAAGGGCACGATGGTCAACACCAAGGTCTTCGGCCTGGTGAAATCCGCCCTGGGCCTTTGAGCGGGACGAAACGATCCACGGCACCTTCGGCTCCCGCAATCCTGCTGCGCCCTTCATCGGCGCAGCCGCGGGGCCGCACGCCACGACTTCGTCACACCCTCTGATCCACCCGACCCAAGGGTTTGCCGGCAGTCCCGCCGGCTGCCATTTCGCCCGACCCTTCGAGGTCGGGCATTTTTTGTTCTCATCGCCCCACCTCCTTCTGCGACACGCCATGAACACGTCGATCCTCCCGGCCCTGCTCGCCGCCCTGCTATCCACCGCCGCCCTGGCCGAAGATCTTGCCATCAAGGTCGAGCACGAAAGCGTCACCCTCGACGCCGACGGCGTCACCCGCGTCACCCGCTTCGGCGAGCGCCTGATCCGCCGCGACAACCAGAGCTGGATCGCCCGCATCCTCCCGCCCGGCGCCCACGAAGAAGCCGAGCACCGCACCGGCGACAAGAACCACAAACACCTGGACGTCTCCGCCGCGTCCCGCTGGGTGCTCCGGAGCGACGACGGCAAGCTGCGCGTGCGCATCGTCGATGCCCACGAAAAGATGGTCGTCGACGTCCCACCGGTCGACTACGCCAACATCGGCTTCGACGGCAAATGGACCACCGCCAGCCAGCTCCTCGACCCGGAGCAGATCAAGCGCATGAAAGCCAGCTCACGCAATGCCCCGGCCGGCACCCGCTGGTACGAAGGCGGCAGCCGTGACGCGAAGGTTCAGGTGCTGTGGGACGAAAAGGACCGCTACCCCCGCCGCATCGAATCCGCCAATGCCAACGGCACCCGCCGCAGCACCATGAGCGCCACCCGCGAAGCCATGCCGGCGGTCATGCCCTGGACCCGCCTCAACGGCTACGCGCAAAAGGAATACTCCGACCTGCTGGATTGAACCGCGCCCGCTTTGCCGAGCGCGACGCCCGCTCGCGCCGGGCCGCCCCGCCCGGCCAAGCGGCGCTATGATTGCGCCGTTCTCCTCGCACCTCCCGTCACCATGCCGTCCGACGCGCACTCCGCTCACCCCGTATCCCATACCCCCATCGAAGACATCCAGGCCGTGCTGATCGGCTGCCTTTTCGTCGCGCTGGCCCTCGTCATGCTGCGCGAAAACCGGCTCTTGACCGGCGGCACCACCGGGCTCTCCTTCATCCTTCATTACCTCAGTGGCTGGCGGCTCGGCGTGCTGCTCTTCGCCATCAACCTGCCCTTCTACATCTTCGGGCTGCGCGCCCTCGGGCGGGCCTTCACCTTCAAGACCTTCTGCGCGGTGGGCGTGCTGTCGCTCTATGCCGAAACCCTGCCCCAGCTTGTCCGTTTCGAAAGGCTCGACCCGCTGTTCGGTGCCGTCATGGCCGGCCTGATGTCAGGCATCGGCATTCTCATCCTGATCCGCCACGGCGCCAGCCTCGGCGGCGTCGGCGTGCTGGCGATCTACCTGCAGAAGCGCAAGGGCTGGCGTGCCGGCAGCGTCCAGATGGGTTTCGACTGCCTCATCCTGAGCCTCGGTCTGCTGGTGGTCAGCCCCGAACAGGTGGCACTGTCGATCATCGGCGCGGCCGCGCTCAACCTCGTCATCGCCGTCAATCACCGGCCGGACCGCTACCACGGCTTCTGATCCGGCAGCCGGAAGCGATGGCGCTCCGTGGGGCACCGCAAAGAAAAACGCGGCCACACGGGCCGCGTCACAAAGGCAGGAAGCCACCGCTCAGGCCGATGGCGCAGCCGGCCTCCGCCGCCGCGAGGCGCCCAGCGCCAGCATGCCGATGCTGCCCAGCGCCCAGGCCGACGGCTCAGGCACCGCCGAATACACCTGAACGGTCGCCCTCACCGTGTCGGCCATCGTGAACATCGGGCCTGCGACCGCGAAGGTCACGCCCGGGCCAGACACACCGTTGCTGACGAAGGCATACGAACCCTCGAACGAGGTGCTCTTGGTGTCCTCATTGGACAACTCGAAGCCGATCTGGTCCGCCCCCAAAGGCACCACGAGCGGTATGTCGTCCAGCACCGTAATCGTGCCGGTGACGAAATTCTGATCGAAAAGACGGATAACCGGTCCGACGGACGAAATATATTGCACCATCAAGGAAAGCGAGTGCGTCAGAACACCGCCGGCACCCCGCTCGCCCAGCACAATGCCATAGCCGCTGTTGAGCGGCCCGGACGGCACCACAAGATCGAAAACACCGCCGAAACTGATCAGATCGTTACGCCCCAGGGTGGTCGGATCGGCGCTGTTCTGGCCGGTCAGGCCGGTCACATTGAGCGTCTGCCGGACTTGCCCAAGAGCGTTCGTCCCCATGCCGCCCCACTCGGAATCGATGGTCAACTTGCCGCCGACTTCCGCGCCGGCCGGGAAAGTACCGAAGACGGCGTAGACGCCCGGCTCCTGAGAAGGCGTCAGGCCGTTGTCGAAATTATCCCGATACAACAGGCTGCCGTTCTTGTCGAGCTCGACGAAGTCCACCTTCGTAGCGAGCGCCGCGCTTGACGTGGACCACGTCAAGGCCAGCAGACCCGCCATCGCAGCGCCGAAGCGTGCGCCCCTCCTCCCATTACATGTCTTCATCGCATTTTTTCCTCTGCTGTCAGGTATGCATCACGAATCCCTCGCAAGGGACATGGAAGCCGCTCAACCAGCGTGTTGTTGTCATTATCCGGCGGCACTTTCCGGAGGCACGATCCGTGCCCGAGTATGCAGGTTATTGAATGTCAAAAAGATAGCGCCCAAATTGGGAGGGCATGTCGGCGGAATGTAAAGAATTCCGACGCGACTGCAAAAAACAAGCCGGCCCGAATGTTTTTTTGCGGCGCTTAACCACCCCGCAACATTCGAACGTTATCGTGCGCCGCGTCTCTTCACTCGACGCCGGCCGTGAGGCGCTGCGGTGTCATCCACCGGCCCATGGCGCCCACGCACCCGATCCGTCGCACCTTCCTTGCCTTGCTGGCTCTCCTCACCCTTTCCGCCTGCTCACCCCGGCAGATGGTCATGGGCAGCCTTGCCGACGAACTCGCCACGCAAAGTCGGTCTAGCGAGAACGATCTCGAACTCGCCCGCGAGGCCAGCGCCTTCTACCTCAAACTGTCCGAATCGGTGCTGCGGCCCCAGCCGGGCCACGCCGGGCTCGCCGCCGCGGTGGCCGGCGGCTTCACCCAGTACGCCTACGCCTTTGTCGCCTTCGACGCCGACCGCCTCGAAGCGACAGACAGCCGGGCAGCCCAACGCCTGCGCGAGCGTGCCGCCCGGCTCTACGCCCGCGGTCGCGACCACGCCCTCGAAGCCCTCGAAGCCCGCCACGCCGGTTTTCGCGCCGCCCTCGCCACCCCGGCTCATCCCGCGCTACGCCCCGACGAAGTGGCCCTCGCCTACTGGGGCGCCGCCGCCTGGGGCGGCCTGATCTCGCTCTCCAAAGACGATCCCGACACCGTTGCCGACCTGCCGCTGGCGATCCGCCTCGCCCGGCTCGCCTGGGATACCGACCCGACCTTCGGCAACGGCAGCCTCGCCAGCCTGATGGGCAGCTTCGAAGCCGCCCGCCCCGGCGGCAGCCCGGCGCAGGCGCTGGCTTACTACGACGAAGCCCTGCGCCTCGGCCAAGGCCGCAACGCCGGCGCCTTCGTGGCCAAGGCCGAAGGCATTGCCCAGCCGGCCGGCGACAAAGCGGCCTTTCTCGCGCTGCTCAACGCGGCCGTCGCGGTCAAGGACGCGCCCGGCAGCGCCCTCGCTCTGGCCAACGAAGTCATGCGCCGCCGCGCCGCCTGGCTGATCGACAGCGCCGACGACCTGTTCTGAACACCTTCCACCACCGGACACTTCCATGCTCAAGATCGCCCGCCGCGCCGCCACCCTGACCGTCCTGTGCCTGGGTCTGGCGCTCGGCAGCACGGCCCACGCCGCCGCCAACCAGCTGCGCATCGGCACCCTCGCCCCCAAGAATTCCCTCTACCACCGAGAGCTGATGACCCTCGGCGAAGCGTGGCGCACTGCCCAGGGCGAAGGCGCTAAATACGTCGTCTATCCGGACGGCAGTCAGGGCGGCGAAACCGACATGGCCCGCCGGATGCGCATCGGCCAGCTTCAGGGCGCCCTGCTGTCGGTGGTCGGGCTGCGCGAGATCGAACCGTCGATCTCGGCTTTGCAGAACATGCCGCTGCTCTTCCGCAATTGGGACGAAGTGGACTACGTGCGCGAAAAACTGCGCCCGTCGATGGAGAAGAAATTTCTCGACAAGGGCTTCGTCGTGCTTGCCTGGGGCGACGCCGGCTGGGTGCGCTTTTTTTCGAAGGAAGCGGCCAGCCGGCCGGACGATTATCGGAAGATGAAGTTCTTCGCCTGGGCCGGGGAGTCCGAGCAGCAGGAGATCATGAAAAGCCTCGGCTACACGCCGGTGCCCCTCGAAACCAGCGACATCCTGCCGTCCATCCAGACCGGCATGATCACCGCCGTGCCCGCCACACCGTACTTCGCCCTGGCCAGTCAGGTGTACGCCACCGCACCGCACATGCTCGACATCAACTGGGCGCCCATCGTCGGCGCCCTGGTGGTGACCAAGAAAGCCTGGGACGAGATGAGCCCCGCCGCACGCGACGCCCTTCAGGCGGCCGGCGCTCAAGCCGGCCTGCACATGCGCACCAAGGCGCGTCAGGAGGTGGACGAAGCTGTGGAAGCCATGAAGAAGCGCGGCCTGCAGGTCCACAAACCGACGCCCGAACAGCTCGCCGAATGGAACGCCCTCGCCGAAAAACTCTACCCGCGCATCCGCGGCAGGATGGTTCCGGCCGATACCTTCGATGAAGTCATGGCGCTGCTGAAAGCCTACCGGGCCGGCAAGCGCTGATCGACAGACCAGGCGCTGCACCCCAACCTTCCAACCCCATCGCGGCGCGCCGGACCGATGTCCGGCCGACGCGCACCGTTCCCCGTCGCCCCCCGCTCATCTCCCATGCGCCGTCTCCCCGCCTTCGACGAAGCCATCGCCTCCGCCGCCCTGGCGCTGATGACCCTCATCCCGCTGATCGAGATCGCCCTGCGCCCGCTGCACGGCAAGGGCATCGACAACGCCCCGATGCTCGTCCAGCACCTCGGGCTGGCGCTGGCGATGTTCGGCGCAGTGCTGGCCGAACGGGGCGGCCACCTGACGGCCCTCGGCAACGGCCTGTCCAATGCCCGCCATCCGGCCATTGCCCAGGCCTCGACGATCTTCGCCAAAAGCAGCGCCGCGATCCTGGCCGGCATGTTGGCTGCGGCAAGCTGGCGCTTCGTCGCCAGCGAAATGGACGCCGGCCGCGAACTGGCCTACGGCCTGCCGGTGTGGGCGGTGCAAGCCCTGATGCCGGCAGGCTTCCTGATCCTCGGCCTCAAGCTCGGCAGCCGCTGCGCCGCGCAGCCGGCCCTGCGGGTGCTCCTCGGCGCCACGTTCACCGCCGTCGGCTTTGCCTTCGCCTGGCATTTCGACGGCGCCAGCCTGCCCCTGCTGCCCTTCGCCCTGTGGCTCGGCGCGGCGCTGCTGGCCGGCGCACCGATCTTCGCCGTGCTCGGCGGACTGGCCCTGGCGCTGTTCTGGTCGGAAGGCCAGCCGCTGGCCTCGGTACCGCTCTCCCACTATCAGATCACCGTCAATCCGTCGCTGCCGGCGCTGCCGCTGTTCACGCTGGCCGGGCTGATATTTGCGCGCAGCGGCGCCGCGGGACGACTCGGCGCACTGTTCACCGCGTGCTTCGGCGGCGGCGCCATCGGCACCGCCATCGCCGCCGCGCTGCTGTGCTCGTTTTTCACCGCCTTTACCGGCGGCAGTGGAGTGACGATCCTGGCGCTCGGCGGCCTGCTGCTGCCACTCCTCAAAGGCGCCGGCTTTCCCGAGCGCCGCGGCATCAGTCTCGTCACCAGCGCCAGCGCCCTCGGCGTGCTGCTGGCACCGTCGGTGCCACTGATCATGTACGCGATCATCGCCCGGGTGCCGATCAACACGATGTTCCTCGCCGGCGTCGTGCCGGCTTTGGTGATGGTGGTTTTCCTGCTGATCTTCGGCGGCTACCTGCGCCGCGGCGACACTGCGCCCGCCAGCGTCACACGGCCGACAGCCGATCTGCGCGCCGCCCTTGCCGCAGCCTGGGCGGCACGCTGGGAAATCCTCGCCCCGCTGGTCGCCATCGGATCGCTGGTCAGCGGCATCGCGACGCCCACCGAAAGCGCCGCCCTCACCGCCGCCTACGCCCTCCTCACTCAGGCCGTCGCCCACCGGGAACTGGATTGGCCGCTTCTGCGGCGCTGTCTGGCCGACTGCGCGCAGGTGATCGGCGGCGTGATGGTGATCCTCGGCATGGCCCTCGGCCTGACCAACTATCTGGTGGATGCCGGCATCCCCGACGCAGCGGTGGAATGGGTGCAGCAAGCCCTGCCGAACAAGTTTGCGTTTCTGGTGGCGCTGAACGTCTTTCTGTTCATGGCCGGCGCGCTGATGGAAATCTACGCCGCCATCGTCGTGCTGGTGCCGCTGCTGCTGCCGGTGGCCGTGAGCTACGGCATCGACCCGGTGCACTTCGGGGTGATCTTTCTGGCGGTGATGGAAATGGGCTTCCTATGCCCGCCGGCGGGGATGAACATCTTTTTCGCCTCGGCCATGTTCCGCAAACCGATCCGCGAAGTCGCCGTCTCGGTGCTGCCGGCGCTACTTGCAATCTTCCTCGGCGCGCTGGCGATATCGTGGATTCCGGGTTTGGCGACGGGCTTGCCGGGGCTGGTGGGCCAATGACAATCGACCTGCCGAAACGCCGGAAAATAGCCGGGCTCTTTCCCGGCCTGTGACACGCAACTACACCGCCGGCAACACCACACCGCCGTCCTCGACGATCAGCCCTTGCGCTTTCAGGCCCGCCCAGTCGCGACTGCGGGTCTTGTCGTTGAGCCGGAGGTAGAGGCTCTGGAACCACGGCGTCTGGCGCAACGCAACCAAGGTCGGCGCCGGCCCCCCGGCCAGCAGCTGCGAGACGATCGTGTATTGGCGAGTGTTGATTTCGCGCGAATCCAGCAACTGCCGGCACCTGGTCTGGTAAAGCAGCACGCGGACCAGCCGGTTCACCCGGTCGTGCAGCGCGTTGATCGTCTGCAGCATTCCTTCAAGATGAAAGCCTACGAAGGCCATATTGGGCGCCGGTTCTTGGCGCGCCTCGGCCTTGCGACAGGTATTGAAGAGCGCAAAGTAGCGGTCGATCTGCGCGAGGTAGTAGCGCGCCATCGCGAAGGGCGCGTAGCGGTAGCCGGCGGCCTGCAACAGCGTCGCTTCCAGCACCCGGCCAACCCGCCCGCTGCCATCCCAGAACGGGTGGATGAGCTCGTAGTAGTAATGCACCAGCGGTGCGCGGATCAAGGCCGGCACGCCGGCTGCGGCAAGCTGCCCGTGCCAGTCGATCAGCCCGGCGAGCAGCCGGGAAACGTCTCCGCCGAACTGGGGCGGTTTATAGATGCCGCCGTGGGCCGCATCGCCCACCTGCGTTACCCGGCTCTTGGGTGTGTCGCGCAGCAGGCCGGGACGGTTGTCGGGGTGGGGAATGTCGTGGGTAATGAGGGCGTGGATGTCACGGATGAAATCCACCGACAAGCACCATCCCGGCGTTTCGGCGACGATGCGTGCGCGATCATAGGCGGCCTTGATGTTGAGCACCCGACGCTGTTCGATGGCCTGAACCTGGCCCGGATCGAGATCCAGCGCCGCAGCAGTTTCGTCCTCGGTCAGCGTACCGCCCTCAATGGTGTTGGTACCGAAGACGCTGCTGGCGACCACCTCCCGCTCAAGCCGGTTGGCCACATGTGCCAAAGGCGACGCAGAAAAACGTGCGTGGGCGTCCTCGACGCGCTGTAACGGCAGCAACAACGCCGCCTCATCGATACCCAGTTGAAACCGGAAAGGGCCGAAGCGGTCGGTTTCGATCCGCAGAAGCCAATCGGGGAAGGCCATGTCCGAGAAGATGTCCGAAAAAATGTCCGGAAAATTATCGCTTATTTTTGTTTAGAATCATGACTCTATTTAAAAACAATCCGATTTCGCGTTCGAAAAAATGTCCAGCTTGGTCGGCTCTGTCCTTCAGGTTTTCCACCGCTCCGCCGCCGAGTCGTCCGCTTCACGCGCGTCCACCCAGCGCCCGCCTTCCGGCGTGTCTTCCTTCTTCCAGAACGGGGCGCGGGTTTTCAGGTAGTCCATGATGAACTCGCAGGCGGCGAAGGCATCGCTCCGGTGGCTGCTGGCGACGCCGACGAAGACGATACGTTCGCCCGGCAACAGGCGGCCGAAGCGATGGATGACCCGCGTACCGAGCAGCTGCCAGCGGGTGTTGGCTTCGGCGACGATGGCTTCCAGCGATTTCTCGGTCATGCCGGGATAGTGTTCGAGGGTCATCGCCGAAATTTCGCCGCTCGCCCCTCCCGATTCGCCACCGAGCTTGTCCGCCCGGACGAGGCCGACGAAAGTGGCCACCGCGCCCACATCCGTGCGGCCGACGGTGAGGGCTTCGGTTTCGGTGCCGGGGTCGAAGTCGGCTTCCTGGACGCTGACGCGGTTCACCTCAGCCGCCCGTAACCGGTGGGAAGAAGGCGATCTCGTCCCGGTCGTTCACGGCCACGTCGGGGCCGACCATTTCCTGGTTGATCGCGGCGCGCACGTTGCGGCCTTCGCTCAGCGCTTCCCAGACGCCGCCCCGCCGGGCGAGATGGCTGCGCAGGTCGCCGAGGGTGGCGATAGTCGGGCGCAGGGTGAGGGTTTCGTGGGAATAGCCGAGGGTTTCGCGCAGGCTCGCGAAGTAGAGAACCTTGATACTCATGACAACAATTCTGAATAGGGAATGAACTCGACCTGCTCGCCGGCCGCAATGGACCGGCCAGGAGGCACATTGACGAGGCCGTCGGCCCACACCGTCGAGGTGAGGACGCTCGGCCCCTGGTTGGGGAAAAGCACGACCCGGCCGTCGGCACCGATGCGTGCACGCAGAAACTCGCGACGACGGTCCGGCTTGGCCCAGTCGAAACCGGCGGTGAGCGGAATCGAGCGTGGCAGGCAGTCGGCGACGCCCATCGCGCGCAGCACGAAGGGCCGCACCAGCAGAATGAAGGTGACGAAGCTCGACACCGGGTTACCCGGCAGGCCGATGAAGGCCGCACCGGAGTTGCCGTCCGCACCGCCAACGTGACCGAAGGCGACCGGCTTGCCGGGCTTCATCGACACCAGCCACAAATCGAGCCGCCCTTCGGCCTGGACGGCCGGCTTGATGTGATCCTCCTCGCCGACCGACACGCCACCGCTGGTGACGATCAGGTCGTTGCCAGCAGCGGCACTCCGCAGCGCGGCACGGGTGGCATCGAGATCGTCCGGCACGATGCCGAAATCGCTCACTTCGCAGCCGAGGGCTTCGAGCAGGCCGCGCAGCACGTAACGGTTGGAGTTGTAGATGGCGCCGGGCGGCAGCGGTTCGCCGGGCATGACGAGTTCGTCGCCGGTGGAAAACAGCGCCACGCGCAGCCGGCGAAACACCGGCAGCGTTGCACAGCCCACCGACGCGGCAAGCCCGAGCATCTGCGGGTTGAGGCGCATGCCCGCGGAGAGGACGGTCTCGCCCTGGGCGATGTCGTCGCCGGCACGGCGAATCCATTCGCCCGGACGGGGTACGTGATCGATGGTCACACTGTCGCCATCCGCGCTGCACAGCTCCTGCATCACGATGGCGTCGGCGCCGTGGGGCACCGGTGCGCCGGTGAAGATGCGTGCTGCCGTGCCGCGGGCCAGGGTGTGGCCGACGCTGCCGGCGGGGATGCGCTGGGCGACGGTGAGCCGGGTTCCGGCAACGGCCACATCGGCGGTATTGACGGCGTAGCCGTCCATCTGGGAGTTGTCGAGAGGCGGAACGTCGAGGCCGGAAACCCGGTCGGCGGCGAGCACCCGTCCGAGCGCCTCGGCGGTGGGGACGTCGACGACACCGCGCACGGGCATCGCAGCCGCCAGCAACGCAGCCCGCAATTCCTCGAAGGAACGCATGGGATTGCTCATATCAAACCCTGATGGTGAAGGATGAATTCGGCCACGGCGGCCGGGTCGTTGAGATTGAGACAGGTCAAGGGCACGCACAATTCCGCATCGGAGGCGATGGCGACGATCGCGGGATTGTCCGGATAAAGCAGCGGACGTCCGTGAACCGGGCGATGCACTTCGATCTTGGGAATCTGCACCGCCTTGAAACCTTCGACGAGGACGACGTCGCAGGGCGACAGGCGCGCGATCTGCGCCTCCAGATCGGGCTCGGGTTCGTCGCGCAATTCGTGCATCAGCACCCAGCGCTCGTCGGAAATCAACAGGATTTCGCTGGCTCCGGCCTCCCGGTGGCGCCAGGAATCCTTGCCCGGCTTGTCCACGTCGAAACCGTGATGGGCGTGCTTGATGACCGACACGCGAAGCCCGCGGGCGGTGATCCGGGGAATCACCTGTTCGATCAGCGTCGTCTTGCCGGAGCCGGACCAGCCGGCAAATCCGAACACTTTCATGGCTTCGAGCCCTCTTTCTCCTGCACGCAGGGCACCGCCAGCACGGGGGCGAAGCCGCCGCCCGGCGTGCGGAAATTGGTCGTCTGGCCGCGATAAAGGCGGGCCGTGACGAGTTGGACGTCGCCGCGATAGACGTAGTTGCGCAGATCCATCTTCAGATCCACCGCCTCGCCTGCAACCGCCAGACGCCGTTCGGATGGCGGCACGAAGGCCTGCGCGATGTAGTCGCCGGCCACAATTTCCTCAAAGACCCGCTTGGTGAGTTTGTCACCGCGATAGGCGCCACGACTGCCGAAACCACCGGCCGGCTTGAAGAACAGGCCGCGCCGCCGCGCCCAGAAATCGTCGGCACGCGCACGGCTGACCGCTTCGGTACGCGGCACACCGGCCGCGATGGTGGCGATGCTCGCCTCGTCCACGCCGAGATTGCGCAGCGCGGACGGATCGGACAGCAGCACCAGATTGCGTTTGTCCGCATACAGCGCGTGGGCGCGCGGATGGGGCGTGATGACCGCCGATCCGGCCTGCCAGGCTTCGCGCAGCGCACCGCTGGCCGGCGCCTCGAAGGCGAAATCGGTGAGGCGGTTGTAGACGAGATCCACTGGCTGACCGCGCAAAGTGAGCGCACCACCGACATTGTCCAGTTCGGCCGGATCGCAGATCCACGCGGCAATGCCGTGGCGCTCGAACAGACGCTGGAACAACAGGAATTCCGGCAGCAGGTATTGGCCTTGAGGCGCTTCATCGACGATGGCGATGCTGCGCAGCCTTGCCTCGCCCCGCTCCGCCCGCCATTCGGCGCGGAACATCTCGACGAAACGCGCTTCGAGATCGTCGGCCGTGCTCGCCTGCATCGTCTCCATCACTTCTGCCACTTCGTTGCAGCAGGCCCGTTGGGCGCGGCCGAGAATGGCGTTGAGCAGGGCGCCCCCGGCGTTGGTGTTGATCTCGATGAGTTGCGGGCCGTCCTTGGCCAAGTGGAAGTCGTAGCCGAGAAAGACGCCAGCCGCGCTCACAGGCCGCCGGGCGACCTCCGGTGCCCAGGCCAGCACCGCATCCTGCCAGGCCGGCAGTGCCACAACCCGCTCGATCGCCGCCACCACTTCGGCCATGCGCGCCACATGGCGCGCCGACACGAAGGCCATCGATTCCGCAAACAGATGCGGTCGCGACTCGGCCAGCAAAGCCTGCAAGGCGCCATCCCGCGGATCGCGCGCCAAAGCGCCGATGAGCGCCTGACGGTCCAGCGACACGCACTGACAGCTGGCGTTGAGCGCCTCGGCGGCACCCGCGCATTCGCCCCGCGCCAGCGCGGCCAGAAGCGGTTCGAGGGACAGGGGCAAGCCTTTGGCGGGCATGGGCAGGACAGATGGAGTGATCGGACTAGCAGGCGGCGGATTGTAGCAAGCGCCCGCCTCGTTGCAGCGCAAGACGTGACGCGGCTGCGCCCTACTGCCTCGACGCAGGTGGCGGCAACTGTTCGAGGAAGTCGACCACCTCGGCTTCCACTTTGGAGCGCCGCATGGGCGGCAGACTTTGCCAGACGCGCCGGCCGTAGGGCTTGGTCAGCATGCGCGGGTCGCAGATGGCAAGCACGCCCTTGTCGCGTTCGGTACGGATCAAGCGGCCGGCGCCCTGCTTGACGTTGATGACCGCCCGCGGGAGTTGATATTCCATGAAAGGGTTGCGGCCGTTCTTTTGCATGTGCTCGATGCGGGCCGCAAGCACCGGATCGTCCGGCGGCGCGAAGGGCAGCTTGTCGATGACCACCACCGACAAGGCGTCGCCCGGCACATCCACACCTTCCCAGAAACTCTGACTGGCCACCAGAATGGCGTTGCCGAGTCGCCGGAAACGGTCGAGCAGTTCGGTGCGCGAGCCTTCTCCCTGGATCAACAATGGCAGTTCGATTTTCTCGCGAGCGAGCGCGTCGGCGATCAGTTCGTGGATGCGACGCATGGCGCGCAGCGAAGTGCACAACACGAAAGTGCGCCCGTGGGCAGCGCGGATCAACGGAAAAGCGACTTTCGCGACAGCATCGGGGTAGTCCGGGCTGTTCGGCTCGGGCATGCCCTGGGGTGCATAAAGGATGGCCTGCTTCGGGTAGTCGAAAGGACTGCCCCATACGGCGGTGTCGACAGGCGGCTCGACCCAGTTGAGGCCGAGTTCGCGGCAATAATGGCCGAAGTCGCGGCCGACGGCGAGGGTTGCCGAAGTGAAGATCCACGCCCGCGGGTTGCCTTCCATCTGACGCTTGAAGATCGCCGCGATGGACAGCGGCGTTGCGTTGAGGGACAAGGTCTGACTGAACACCTCGACCCAGCGCACCCAGTCCGTTCCCTCCGGCACTCGCCAGCGGGCCAGTCGCGCCTGGACCTCCTGGGTGCGGCGCAGGCAGTTGGCGAGGCCTTCGGAGCGTTCGGCCTGGGTCTCGACGATCCCGCCGAATTCGTTCAGTTCGGCGTCGAGCGCGTCGACGGCCTCGTGGAATTCCTTGTTGTCGTCGAGCTGGGCAAAGCCGAAGCGGGCGTTTTCGGTGGGAATGGCGAGCCGCAGGTCGCGGGCGGCCTTTTCAAGCTTGCGGGTGGCTTCGATCAGGTCGAGGCAATCCCGAGCGGCGGCAACGGTTTCGGAACGGGTGTCGCGGGCGAGTTCTAGCAACTGGGCCGTGGAAATGCTCTCGCCGAAAAACAGGCTGGCGGTTTCCGGCAATTGGTGGGCTTCGTCGAAGATCACCGCGTTGCACGAAGGCAGCAATTCGCCCATGCCCTCGTCCCGCAGCATCACGTCGGCAAAGAACAAATGGTGATTGACCACCACCACGTCGGCTTCCATTGCTGCCCGACGCGCATTGGCGACGAAACACTCCTTGATGTTGGGGCAATCCTGCCCCAGACAGTTGTCCCGCGACGAGGTGGCGAACTGCCAGGCAAACGCGTCCTCAGGCACCTCGGGGCATTCGGCCTTGTCGCCGCTCTGGGTGATTTCCATGAAGCGCCCGATGGCGCGCACATAGCCCGCATCTTCGGGGGTCTGAAAGCGGCCATCGACCAGGTTGCGCGCCAGGTGGTAATGGCACACGTAATTGGCGCGCCCCTTGAGCAGCGCCACCGCGACCGGTACTTTGAGCGCACCGCGGATGGTGGGCAGGTCGCGGTTGAAGAGCTGATCCTGGAGCGTCTTGGTTCCGGTGGAGATGATCACCTTGCCGCCGTTGAGCAGCGCCGGCACCAGATAGGCGTAGGTCTTGCCGGTGCCGGTGCCGGCCTCGGCCACCAGCACGCCGTTCTGCTTGAGGGCGGTCGCAATGCGCTCGGCCATCTCGAGCTGCTGAGGGCGCGGGGAAAATCCGGGAATCGCCGTGGCCAGCGGGCCGTCCGCAGCGAAGGCGGTTTCGATGTTCATGAGTCGGAAAGCCGCCTAATTGACGTGTCGATGGCCGCGCGCCCTTCGGCGCGGCAAACCGCCCCGGCGTCGGGGCGTGCGGGAAATGGAGTCACAGGAACTCAGGCGATCCGATGGGCTTCGGCCAGATAATCGCGCGACCGCATCTCGATCAGGCGGCTGACCGTGCGGTGGAACTCGCTGGCCTGACGTCCTTCGACGTAGAGGTCGTATGCCTGACATTCTGCGCTGACCAGCAGTTTGACCCGATGGTCGTAGAGCACGTCGATCAGCCACGTGAAACGCCGCGCCTCGGATGCCATCGCGGCACTCATCTTCGGCACGCGGGAGAGGATCAGGGTGTGATGCTCGCGAGCGATTTCGAGGTAATCGTTCTGCGATCGATTGCCGCCACACAGGGTGTCGAAATCGAACCAGATCACCCCGGCCGCCCTGCGTTGAACCTTGAGCTTGCGCTCCAGCACCTCGATTTCCCCCGACTCGCCCTTCGTACCGGCGATCTTCTCGAAATCCTTCGCGAGATGCTTGTCGGCAGCCTCGTCGGCAGGCACCAGGAAGGCGTCCATCTGCTCGAGCGTGCGCAGGCGGTAGTCCGTGCCGTGATCCACCTCGACCACATCGAAGCGTCGCTTGATCATGTCGATGGTCGGCAGGAAGTTGATGCGCTGCAGTCCGTTGGGATAGAGCCCGTCCGGCGGATAGTTCGAGGTCATCACGAAGATCGTACCGCGGGCGAACAGCGCATCGAGCAGCCGGCCGAGGATCATGGCGTCTGCGATATCGGAAACGTGAAACTCGTCAAAACACAACAGGCGGGTCTGGCGGGCAATGCGGTCAGCCACCTTTTGCAGGGGATCCGGTTCGTGATTGAAGTTCTTGAGATCGTTCTGCACTTCCTGCATGAAGGCATGAAAATGCACCCGGCGCTTGCGCTGATAAGGCACGGCGTCGAAAAAACAGTCCATCAGGAAACTCTTGCCGCGCCCGACTCCCCCCCAGAAATACACGCTACGCGGCTGCTTGGGCCTCGACAGTAGCTTGCGCAGCGCTCCACGCCGGGCCGCCTTGAAAGCCACCAGTTCGGAGTAAAGCCCCTGCAGGCGCTGGGCCGCGGCTCGCTGGGCCGGATCGGACTTGAAGCCTTTGGCCTTGAGGGTCGCGTCGTAGGCATCGAGCATGCCGTTTTCTGAGACTTTCAGGATTCGGTGGGGCATGGTGTTTCGGCAATACCAATGAAATCGGGGGCGGTCTGGCATTTTAACGCCTGACCGCCCCCGGCTGAAGCAGGGCCGGCACACCGCCGACCCGCTTCGTCAGAGCACCATCAGAAGTGCAGCGGACGCTTGTCGACAGCCAGCGCGGCTTCGTGTACCACTTCCGAGAGGGTCGGGTGAGCGTGACAGATACGCGCCAGATCTTCGGACGCGCCGGCAAACTCCATCGTCACCACTGCCTCTCCGATCAGTTCGGAGGCGTTGGCGCCGATGATGTGCACACCGAGGATACGGTCGGTCTTGGCATCGGCCAGCATCTTGACGAAGCCCGCCGGAGTGCCGGCACCCAGTGCCCGGCCATTGGCCGCGAAGGGGATCTTGCCGGCACGGTACTCGACGCCTTCGGCCTTGAGTTGCTGCTCGGTCTTGCCGACCCAGGCGATTTCGGGCGAGGTGTAGATGACCCAGGGAACGGTGTCGAAATTGCAGTGACCGGCTTGGCCGGACATCAGTTCGGCAACCATCACGCCCTCTTCCATCGCCTTGTGGGCCAGCATCGGGCCGCGCACCACGTCGCCCACCGCCCATACGCCGGGCAGGTTGGTCTTGCAGTGGCCATCGACCTCGATGAAGCCACGGCCGTCGATCTTGAGGCCGACCGCTTCGGCGTTGAGCCCGGCGGTGTTCGGCACGCGGCCCACGGAGACGATCAGACGGTCGAACTCGGCCTTCTGGGCTCCGTCCTTGGTTTCATATTCGACGGTGACGGATTTCTTGCCGGCGGTGACCTTGCCGACCTTGACCGACAGCTTGATGTCGAGCCCTTGCTTGGTGAACAGCTTGAGCGCTTCCTTGGCCACGTCCTGATCGGCAGCGCCGAGGAAGCTGTCCATCGCTTCGAGGATGGTGACTTCGGAACCCAGACGATTCCAGACCGAACCCATTTCGAGGCCGATCACGCCGGAGCCGATCAGGCCGAGGCGCTTGGGCACCGCGTCGATGTCGAGGGCGCCGATGTTGTCGCAGATCAGTTTGTTGTCGACTTCGATGCCAGGCAGGTGGCGGGCGGAAGAGCCCGTCGCCACGATGACCTGTTTGGCCTCGACGACTTCTTCGCCGACCTTGACCTGCCAACCGGCATCGGTCTTGGCAACAAACGCGCCGTGCCCGGCCAGGAAGGTGACCTTGTTCTTCTTGAACAGGCCTTTGATGCCGGAAGTGAGCTGATCGACCACCTTGGACTTGCGGGCGATCATCTTGGTCACGTCGATCTTCGGGGTGCCGACAGAGATGCCTTGCTCCTCGAAACTGTGGCCGGCCTCTTCAAACAGGTGAGAGGTGTGCAGCAATGCCTTGGACGGAATACAGCCCACATTCAGGCAGGTGCCGCCCAGACGGGGCTCGCCCTTCGGATCGGCGTAAGGATTGGATTCGGCACAGGCCGTACTGAAACCGAGTTGCGCCGCACGGATTGCAGCCACGTAGCCACCGGGACCACCGCCGATGACCAGAACGTCGAATTGCTTCGCCATTTGTATTCTTCCTTGTTCGGATTGAAACAAGGCACGGCGGCGACAGGAGACCTGCCGCCGCCGTGCCTCAGGTCAGAGAGATCAGACGTCCAGCAGCAGGCGGGCCGGATCTTCCATCGCTTCCTTCATGGCCACCAGACCCAGCACGGCTTCGCGGCCGTCGATGATGCGGTGATCGTAGGACATGGCGAGGTAGTTGATCGGGCGAACCACGACCTGACCGTTTTCCACCACAGCACGGTCCTTGGTGGCATGAATGCCGAGGATCGCGGACTGGGGCGGGTTGATGATCGGGGTGGACATCATGGAACCGAACACGCCACCGTTGGAGATGGAGAAAGTGCCACCGGTGAGCTCTTCGAGAGAGATCTTGCCATCCTTGGCCTTCTGGCCGTATTCGGCAATCTTCTTCTCGATATCGGCGATGGACATCTGGTCGGCATCGCGCAGAATCGGCACCACCAAGCCGCGGGGCGAACCGACCGCAATGCCGATGTCGATGTAGCCGTGGTAGACGATGTCGTTGCCATCGACCGAGGCGTTCAGGATCGGGTACTTCTTCAGTGCGGCAACCGCGGCCTTGACAAAGAAGCCCATGAAGCCCAGACGAACGCCATGAGTTTTCTCGAACTTCTCGGCGTACAGCTTGCGCAGCGCCATGACCGGCGCCATGTTGACTTCGTTGAAGGTCGTCAGAATGGCGTTCTCGTTCTTCGACTGGATCAGGCGCTCGGCAATGCGGGCGCGCAGACGGGTCATCGGAACACGCTGCTCGGCACGATCGCCGGCAGGGATCGCCACAGCCGGAGCGGCAGCCGCGGCAGCCTTCGGCTGAGCCGCAACGGCATCTTCCTTGATCACACGACCGCCACGACCGGAGCCGGCAACATCGCTGGCAGCGATACCTTTCTCATCGAGGATCTTGCGAGCGGACGGACTGGCAGCACCCGCAACCGGTGCAGAAGCCGGAGCGGCAGCCACGGGCGCAGCGGCCGGAGCGGCAGCGGCAGCCGGAGCACTGGCGGCGGCGGTGGCTTCGGTGTCGATGGTGGCGATGACTTCGCCGGAGGTCACCGAATCGCCGCCATTCTTGACGAGCTTGACAAGCACGCCGGCAGCCGGCGCGGGGGTCTCGAGCACGACCTTGTCGGTCTCGATGTCGATGAGGTTTTCGTCACGTGCGACGGCGTCGCCTTCCTTCTTGTGCCAGCTAACCAGCGTGGCTTCGGAAACGGACTCGGAAAGTTGCGGCACTTTTACTTCGATCAGCATGTTTTCTCCCTCTTGTTCAGTTCTGCACGGACTTGGGCATCAGGCCTTGATTTCGCCGAATGCATTTTCGATAACGGCCTTCTGTTGCGCATTGTGCTTGGCGTAGTAGCCGACCGCCGGCGAAGCCGAAGCCGGGCGTGACACCAGCAGGAACTTGTGCGTATCGCCCAGCGCAGTGTCGAGGTGATGACGGGATGCCAGCCAGTACCAGACACCCTGGTTGCGCGGCTCTTCCTGACACCACACGACCTCGACTGCGTTGGGGTACTTATTCACCTCGGCACGGAAAGCCTCGGCCGGGAACGGATAGAGCTGCTCCAGACGAACGATGGCCATATCCTTGATGTCGTGGGCACGACGGTGGGCCAGCAGTTCGTAGTAGATCTTGCCGGAGCACAGGATGACGCGACGAACCTTGTCGACATCGAGATCGTCCACTTCGCCAATGACGGTCTGGAAAGTGCCCTTCGACAGATCGTCGATCGAGGAAATCGCATCCTTGTGCCGCAGCAGGGACTTCGGCGTGATGATGACCAGCGGCTTGCGCAGCTTGCGCAGCGCCTGCCGGCGCAGCAGGTGGAAGATCTGCGACGGACCGGACGGGATGCACACTTCCATGTTCATCTCGGCACACAACTGCATGTAACGCTCGATACGGGCGGAAGAGTGCTCCGGACCCTGACCTTCGTAGCCATGCGGCAGCATCATCACGAGGCCACACTGACGACCCCACTTGGCTTCACCGGAACTGATGAACTGGTCCATCACAACCTGCGCACCGTTGGCGAAATCGCCGAACTGGGCTTCCCAGATCACCAACTGGTTGGGCTCGGCGGTTGCGTAGCCGTATTCGAAAGCCAGCACAGCCTCTTCGGACAGCACCGAGTCGTAACAGTAGAACGGCGCCTGACCTTCGCGGATATTCTGCAGCGGGTAGTAGGTACCGTCGTGCCACTGGTCGCGATTCTGATCGTGCAGCGCCGCATGGCGGTGGAAGAAGGTTCCGCGACCCACGTCCTCGCCGGAAATACGCACCGCAAAACCCTGAACAAGCAAGCTGGCGTAGGCGAGGTTTTCAGCCATACCCCAGTCGAAGGGCAGCTTGCCATCACCCATCGCCTTGCGATCGTCGATGATCTTCTGAACGCGGGAATGCAGCACGAAACCTTCCGGCGTCGTCGTCAGCGCTTGGCTCAGCCGCTTCAGTTCAGCCATCGGCACCGTAGTGTTGCACTTGTCGGTGTACTTCTTGTTGGCGTAAGGGCTCCAGTCCTGGGAGAACTGACGCTTGAAGTCCGACAGCACGGGACTGGTGAGAAGTTCGCCCTTGTCGAGCGCAGCGCGGTAGTCCTTGATGAACTGATCGGGCTCGTCCGCCTGGCAAATACCCTGCGCGACCAGCTTGTCCGCGTACAGCTTGCGTGTCCCCGGGTGCTTGGAGATCTTCTTGTACATCAGCGGCTGGGTCACCATCGGCTCGTCGGCCTCGTTGTGACCGAGCTTGCGGAAGCAGACGATATCGACAACAACGTCCTTCTTGAACTCTTGACGATACTCGACAGCGATGGCCATGACGAACGCAACCGCTTCGGGGTCGTCGCCATTCACGTGGAAGATCGGCGCTTCGGACATCTTGAAGATGTCCGTACAGTACAGCGAAGAACGGTAATCGCGCGGATCGGAGGTGGTAAAACCGATCTGGTTGTTAACCACGACGTGGATCGTGCCGCCCGTGCCGTAACCCCGCGTCTGCGCAAAGTTGAGCATTTCCTGATTGACGCCCTGGCCTGCGACGGCAGCGTCTCCGTGGATGATCACCGGCACAACTTCGGCCTTGCCGTTGTCACCGCGACGGATCTGGCGGGCATACACCGAGCCTTCGACCACAGGGTTGACAATTTCCAGGTGAGACGGGTTGAAGGCGAGCGTCAGATGCACCGGACCGCCGTCGGTCATGACATCGCTGGAGAAGCCCATGTGGTACTTCACATCGCCGGCAGATAGATCGGAGACCGCTTTGCCCTCGAACTCCGAGAACAGCATGCTCGGCGATTTGCCGAGCGTGTTGACCAGCACGTTGAGACGACCGCGGTGGGCCATCCCGATGACGATTTCCTGAACGCCCTTGCGGCCGGCAACGCGAACCAATTCGTCCATTGCAACGATGGTGCTCTCGCCGCCTTCCAGCGAAAAACGCTTCTGACCGACATACTTGGTATGAAGGTAGCGCTCCATCGTCTCGGCAGCAGTAAGGCGCTCGAGAATCCGGCGCTGCTTCGCCGGTTCAAATGACGGCTTACCGCGCGACGGCTCGATACGGGCCTGGATCCAGCGCTTCTCGCCGATATCCGTGATGTACATGTACTCGGCGCCGATGGAGCCGCAGTAGGTCTGACGGACTGCATCGAGAATCTCGCGCAAAGTCGCACGATCACTCGGCAGACCATGGAAGGAGCCGGTGTTGAACGTTTCGTTCAGATCGGCTTCGGTGAAACCGTAATGCGAAAGCTCCAGTTCGTGGATCTCGGGACGCTCGGTGCGCTTGAGCGGATCAAGCTGCGCCCAACGGGTACCCAGGAAACGGTGGGCATTGATCAACTGAAGCGCGCTGACTTGCTTTTGATTACCGTCGGCGGCAACCACAGTCCGAACCGGGCCGCGCTTTGCCATCTCGGCAAAGGCAGTGATGATCGGATAGTGCGCCACATCGCGGCCGTTGCCCGGCGTGTTCTGCAGAGAATCGAAATAGCTCTGCCACTCTTCAGATACGGAATCCGGATTATCGAGATAGTTCTCGTAAAGTTCTTCGATGAACGGCGCATTGCTGCCGAACAGTTGAGAGCTTTCAAAAAGCTTATTCATCATGGGCGACCACCTGGCTTGAGTCTTGTCTTTTTTGAATGGGCTGGCGTGCGGTGGGGAGAAATCCCTGATCGTTTGATGCTGCCGAATAAACGAAGCGGGATGGTTCGACGACTCGACCATCCCGCATCCGCTTTTCTTCTTCCCCCTCCCCCTCCGGGCTAGCTTAACCGCGCTGGGACAGCGGCACTACATCGCGACGCGCAGCGCCAATATAGAGCTGACGCGGACGACCGATCTTGTATTCCGTATCGGTAATCATCTCTTCCCACTGGGTCATCCAACCCACGGTGCGAGCGAGCGCGAAGATGCAGGTAAACATTTCGGTCGGAATGCCGAGAGCCTTCTGAACGATGCCGGAGTAGAAATCGACGTTCGGATAGAGCTTCTTCTCGACGAAGTACGGATCTTCCAAAGCGATCTTTTCCAACTCCATGGCGAGCTTGAAGAGACGATCGTTTTCCAGGCCGAGTTCGCTGAGCACGTCGTGGCAAACCTTGCGCATCAGCTTGGCACGCGGATCGAAGTTCTTGTAGACCCGGTGACCGAAACCCATCAGCTTGAAGCTGTCGTTCTTGTCCTTGGCACGAGCGATGTACTCGCCCACGCGGGAAACGTCGCCGATCTCTTCAAGCATCTTGAGGCAAGCTTCGTTTGCACCGCCGTGTGCCGGACCCCACAAACACGCGATACCGGCAGCGATACAGGCAAAGGGGTTAGCGCCGGAAGAGCCGGCCAGACGCACCGTGGAGGTCGACGCGTTCTGCTCGTGGTCGGCGTGCAGCGTAAAGATGACGTCGAGCGCATGAACGAGCACCGGATTCGGCACGTACTTTTCGCACGGGTTGCCGAACATCATGCGCATGAAGTTCGAGGTGTAGTCCAGCTCATTGTCCGGATACATGAACGGCATGCCGGTGTTGTACTTGTAGGCCATTGCGACGATCGTCGGCAGCTTGGCGACAAGACGGTTGAAGCTCACGTTGCGGTGATCGGAGTCCGAGAAGTCCATGGCGTCGTGATAGAACGCAGACAACGCGCCGACCACACCGGTCATCACCGCCATCGGGTGAGCGTCGCGACGGAATCCGGAGAAAAACTTGGAGAGTTGCTCATGCACCATCGTGTGCTTCTTGATGGTGGTTTCGAAATCGACCTTCTGCGCCGCATTCGGCAACTCACCGTTCTTCAGCAGGTAGGTGACTTCCAAGAAGTTGCAGTTTTCAGCAAGTTGCTCGATCGGATAACCGCGATAAAGCAATTCGCCTTTGTCGCCATCGATATAGGTCACCTTCGACTGACAGCTGGCCGTGGACAAAAAGCCGGAGTCATACGTGAAGTACCCGGTCTTTCCGCCAAGGGTACGGATATCGATCACATCATTGCCATGTGTCCCCGACATAATCGGAAACTCGAAGGCCTTGCCATCTACGTTCAGTGTAGCAGTGCGTTGCGTCGTCATGTTTTGGTCCCTTTTCCCTGTTGAAACTCCACAGCTCCCAAGCGCTGGATCTACCGCGTTAGCCCGCCCGCAGCAAATCCACCATTTCCTTCCAGCGATCGTTTGTGACCGGCTGACTGCCGTTAACCATGGCCCACAGGTCATGGTCTTCAACAATCAGCAGATCATCCAGATCAGCCAGTTGATCGTCAGTCAGACTATCAAAGTGCTTTTCAAGGAAACGCGTGAACACCAGATCGAGCTCAAGAAGAGCACGACGACACTGCCAGCGCACACGCCCCCTGTTCGGCGTCATACGGCGCGACGAACCATCATGTCCTTGATCTTCCCGATCGCCTTGGTCGGGTTGAGATTCTTCGGACAGACATCGACGCAGTTCATGATCGAATGGCAACGGAACAACCGGTAAGGATCTTCCAGGTTGTCCAGGCGCTCGGTGGTGGCCTGGTCTCGGGTATCCGCGAGGAAGCGATACGCAGCCAGAAGGCCGGCCGGACCGACGAATTTGTCCGGATTCCACCAGAACGACGGGCAACTCGTCGAGCAGCATGCGCAAAGAATGCACTCGTAAAGACCGTTGAGCTCTTCGCGGTCCTCCGGAGACTGCAGCCGCTCGCGCTCGGGTGCCGGGTCGTTGTTAACAAGATAAGGCTTGATCGAGTGGTACTGCTTGAAGAACTGGGTCATGTCGACGATCACATCGCGAATGACCGGCAGGCCGGGAAGCGGACGCAGGGTGATCGGCTGAGGAAGTTCGTCGATGCTCGTCAGGCATGCCAAGCCGTTCTTGCCGTTGATGTTCATGGCATCGGAGCCACACACACCTTCGCGACAAGAGCGACGGAAGGATAGAGAATCGTCCTTGGCCTTCAGACGCACCAAGGCATCCAGAAGCTTCTTGTCGGACTCTTCGAGTTCGACTGAGATGTCCTGCATGTAAGGCTTGTCATCCCGATCCGGATCGTAACGATAAATCTTGAACTGTACGGTTCGCTTGCTGCTCATCTTTTATTCTCCGGAACGCTCAGTAAGTACGCTTGGCAAGCGCGATCGGCTCGACGTCGGC
>CALMXT010000088.1 GCA_937871125.1 uncultured Zoogloea sp.
CCGGCTCCGCTGCCGCCGCTCACCGTCGTCAGTCTGGGACTGGACCAGCCGCCGACGCTCTCCGCCCAAGCGCTCGCCGCCCTGCGCGAGGCGCGCGTGGTGCTCGGCACCGCCGACGCCCTCGACCGCCTCGCCGGCTTCCAGCTCGACACGCCACAAGAGCTCTGCGCCGCCGATTCCGCCCATCTGGACGTGCGCCGCGTCGGCCACGCCGGCAGCGTGCTGGTGGTGGTCGGCGATGCCACCGGCGACGGTCCGGCCCCCGAACTGCTGGCCGAACTCGGCCCCGCCCAGGTGCGGGTGCTGCCGGGCGTCGGCCGGGTGCAGGCAGCCTGTGCGGCGCTCGGCCTGTCGGCCGAAATCGTGTCGGTGGTCGATCTGCGCCGTGCCCCGCTGGCCGCCCTGCGCGGCCAACTGCGCGCCCATCGCCTGCTGGCCGTGCCGGTGGCCGATACCGGCGTGCGCGGCGCGGTCGCCCGGCTGCTGATCGATAGCGGCTTTGCCGGCGCCCGGGTGTGGGTGTGCGAATTCAACAGCGGCCACCTGCAGTCCAAAGCCTGGCTCGCCACCGAGCTGGCGGAGCTGCGCGACCCGCTCGACCCTCACGCGGTACTGATCGTCGCCACCGGCCCTTCGGCCGGCGTCTTCGCCGAACTGCCCGGCCTGTCCGACGCGGCCCTCGGGGAAGATGCCGGCGCTGCGCTGCCCGTATCGGTACGCGCCCTGGCCCTGGCCTGGCTGCAACCCGCCGCCTGGGAAACCGGCTGGGCCATCGCCGACGGCGAAGCCAGCCTGGCGCTGGAATGGGCGCGGGCGGTGCCGACGGCACGGGTTCGCGCGGTGGGCGTCGAACCGAGCCTGCTCGGCGTGAGCATGGCCCGCGCCGGCGTCGGCGAAAATCTCGCTGCCGTCGCCTCCGCCACGCCCCAGCGCTGCCGCGAATGGCCGGTGCCGGAAGCGGTGTTCGTGCGCGGCGGCGTCGGCCTGTCCGACTGGCTGGCCGCGGCATGGGCCCGTCTCGCCCCCGGCGGACGACTCGTGGCCACCGCCGAGGACGACAATGCCCGCGCCGACCTGCTCGCGTTCGCCGCCGAAGTGCCTGCCGAAGCGTGGCAGGAGCTGAGCTTGTCCCGCGGCGAGACCGTCGCCGGCCGGCTGCGTTTCGCCCCCGCCGCACCGGTGCGCCTGGCCCTGTGGCGAAAGCCGCCGGCCGCCTGCTGAATCCCGAATCCATCTGAGGAGCACCGACCGTGCCCGAATCGACCTTTCCCCGCGAACGTTCCCCGGCCCGCCCCGGCTGGGTCTATCTGGTGGGCGCCGGCCCCGGCGACCCCGAATTGCTGACCCTGCGGGCCGCCCGCCTGCTGCTGGAAGCCGACGTGCTGGTCTACGACAACCTCGTCAGCAAGGAAGTCCTCGACTGCATCCCGCCCACCGTCGAGCGCATCTATGTGGGCAAGAAGGCATCTCACCACGCGCTGCCGCAAGCCGGCATCAACGCCCTGCTGGTCGAACTGGCCCAGAAAGGCAGGAAGGTCGTGCGCCTGAAGGGCGGCGACCCCTTCATCTTCGGGCGCGGCGGCGAGGAAGTGGATGAACTGGTGGAAGCCGGCATCCCCTTCGAAGTGGTGCCCGGCATCACCGCCGCAGCCGGCATCGGCGCCTACGCCGGCATTCCGCTGACCCACCGGGATTTCGCCCAGGCCTGCGTCTTCGTCACCGGCCACCTGAAGGACGGCAGCGTCGACCTGGACTGGGAAATGCTCGCCCGGCCCAAGCAGACCGTCGTTTTCTACATGGGCATCACCCAACTGGCGACGATCTGCAAGCAGCTCGTCGCCCACGGCCTTGCCGCCAGCACGCCGGCCGCGGTGGTGCGACGCGGCACGACCCAGGCCCAGCGCGTCGTCACCTCCGATCTCGCGCACCTTGCCGAAGCGGTCAAGGCCGCCGGCATCACCCCGCCGGCGCTCACCATCGTCGGCGACGTGGTCAGTCTGCAGTCGCGGCTGGCCTGGTTCCACCCGGAGCGCGACGAATGACCGCTGCCCGCTGTCCGGCGCTTTTTGTGGCCGCCCCGTCCTCCGGCCAGGGCAAGACCACCGTCACCGCCGCGCTGGCGCGCCTGCACGTGCGTCAGGGACGCAAGGTGCGCGTCTTCAAGTGCGGACCGGATTTTCTCGATCCGCAGATCCACGCCGTCGCCAGCGGGGCGCCGGTCTATAACCTCGACCTCGGCATCTGCGGCGCCGGCGACGCCGCGTGGCGCCTCCACGCCGCCGCTCAGGAAGCCGACCTGATCCTCGTCGAAGGCGTCATGGGGCTGTTCGACGGCAATCCGTCCGGTGCCGACATCGCGCGCCGCTTCGGCATTCCGGTGATGGCGGTGATCGACGCCAAGGCCATGGCCCAGACTTTCGCCGCCATCGCCCACGGGCTCGCCAGCTGGCAGCCGGATCTGCCGTTTTCGGGCGTGCTCGCCAACCACGTCGGCAGCGAAAGCCACGCTGCGATCTTGAAGGACTGCCTGCCGCCGTCCATCGCCTGGTACGGCGCCCTGCCCCGCGACAACGACGCCGCGCTGCCCGAACGCCATCTGGGCATTCTGCAGGCCGCCGAAATCGCCGATCTGGACGCACGCCTCGACCGTCTGGCCGATCGTCTCGCCCGCACCGGCGCCGCCGGCCTGCCGCCGCCGGTCGAGTTTCCCGCCGCCCAGGCAGCGCCGGTCGAGCCGCTGCTCAAGGGCCGCACGGTCGCCGTCGCCCGGGACGCCGCCTTCGGCTTCATCTACCCGGCCAACCTCGACACGCTTCGGGCGCTCGGCGCCGAGCTGAAGTTCTTCTCGCCCCTCGCCGACGCAGCGCTGCCGGCCTGTGACGCCCTGTGGCTGCCCGGCGGCTATCCCGAACTCCACGCCGCCCGGCTGGCCGCCAACGCCCGCTGGCAGGCCGATCTCAAGGCCCACGCGGCGGCCGGCAAAGCGCTGCTCGCCGAATGCGGCGGCATGATGAGCCTGTTCGAAACCCTCACCGACAAGGACGGCGTCACCCACTCCGGCGCCGCCCTGCTGCCCGGCCACACCCGCATGCAGGCCCGCCTCGCGGCGCTCGGCTCGCAGGTGGTCGAATTGCCGGAAGGACGGATCACCGGGCACACCTTCCACTACTCCAAAAGCGAAACGCCGCTCGAACCGCTGGCGCGGGCAAAGTCACTGACCGGGCGGGATGGCGAGGCGGTGTACCGCCTCGGAACGCTCACCGCGTCCTACGTGCACTTCTACTTTCCGTCGAACCCGGCGGCGGTGGCCACGCTGTTCGGCGCCTGAGCCGCCACCAGTTCGGCCAGCACGGCCAACCCGCGGTCCATGTCGGCTTCGCTGGCGTGGCTGAAGTTGAGGCGAAGGGTGCCGGTGGCTTCGGGCGTGTCCGGGTAGAAGGCTTCACCGGGCATGAAAGCGACGCCGCGGGCGATGGCTTCGGGCAGCAGACGGCGCGTATCGATGCGTCGCCCGAGGGTGAGCCAGTAGAACAAGCCGCCGGCCGGCGTGTGCCAAGTGCCAAGGGCGCCGAAATGTCGCTTGAGGGCGGCATCGAAGGCGTCGCGTTTATGCCGGTAGAACTCGGCCAGCCGCGCGAGCCGGGCCGGGCGTCCGGGCGATTCGAGCTGCTGCAGCACCAGCCACTGACTGAGCCGGTTGCTGTGCAGATCGGCGGCCTGCTTGAGACGCACGAGGGGCGTGAAGAGCTCCGGCGAGGCGGCCAGAAAGCCCAGACGCAAACCCGGCGCGAGGCTCTTCGAGAACGAGCCCTGATAGATCCACGGACTGCCGCCGAGGCCGGCGCACACCGGGCGGCGCTCGCAGGCGTCGTAGACGAGATCGCGGTAGGGGTCGTCCTCGAACAAGGGCACGCCGGAATCCTTGCAGGCCGCCGCCAGTGCGGCGCGTTCGGCAGCGTCGTAGCAGCGCCCGGTGGGGTTCTGGAAGGTCGGGATCGCGTAGGCCAAAGCCGGCTTGTCGGCGCGGAAGCTTGCGGCACTCACGGTGTCGGGCGAAAACGCGGCGAAGCGCGCGCCGAAGAAGCGGAACACCTGCAGCGCGGCAAGGTAAGTGGGCGACTCGACGGCCACCGTGGTGCCCGGATCGATGAACAACTTGCCCACCAGATCGATGCCCTGCTGGGAGCCGGACAGCACCAGCACCCGCTCGGGGCCGCAGTCGAGGCCGAGGGCGGCGAGTTCTTCGGCGATGCGCGCCCGCAGCGCCGGATCGCCTTCGGTGGGGCCGTATTGCAGCGCCGAATCCGGGGCCGAAAGGCCGAAGTCGGGAAAGGTTTCGGCCGCCGGCAGGCCGCCCGCGAAGGAGATCATGCCGGGCCGGCCTACGACTTCCAGAATCTCCCGGATCGGCGACGGGTGCAGATCGTGCACGCGAGCGGACAAGGAAAGCGGAAGGCGGGCGGTACTGGCAGCGGACGACATAGGGTTCTCCGGGTTGCGTTGGACGGTTAAGGTCAATAACATTGACCTATAAATCCTGACCTTCTCCGCCAACAAAGTCAACATGATTGACCTAAATCGTCAGCGCGAACTCCGCGAAGCCCTCGAACTTTTCTATTTCGCCTACCGCGCCTTCACGGCACCGCCCGACCGCATCCTCGAGGCGCGAGGGCTCGGGCGGGTGCATCACCGGGTGTTGTATTTCGTCGGCCGCAACCCCGGCCTCACCGTCACGGCCTTGCTGGGGGTTCTGGGCGTGAGCAAGCAGGCGCTCAACGCACCGCTGCGTCAGCTGGTGGAACTGGGACTGATCGGCACCTCGCCCGACGCCAAAGACCGCCGCGCCAAGCGCCTCGAACTGACGCCCGCCGGCACGGCGCTGGAGGCCGAGCTGTCGGGCACCCAGTTGGCGATGATGGAAAAGGTGTTCGAAACCACCGGCAGCGACGCCGAGAAGGCCTGGTGCCGGGTGATGGGAGCGCTGAAAAAAACGGCGTGAGCGCCGGGCTCAGTGGCCCCTCAGTGGCCCCTCAGTGTCCCTTGAGCGCGTAGATGCCGGGCGCGTTGCGCCAGTAGCCTTTGTAGTCCATTCCGCCGCCGAACAGGAAGCGGTCGGCCACATCCAGGCCGGTGAAATCGGCACGCATGCCGGGGTAGGCCTTGCGGTCGTGAACCTTATGGACCAGCACCGCGGAGACGACTTCCCGCGCCCCTTCGGCCCTCAGATAGTCGATGATCGCGGCGAGGGTGTGGCCTTCGTCGAGAATGTCGTCGAGCACCAGCACGGTGCGGTCGCGCAGATCCTGCGTGGGGCGCACGCGCCAGTCGAGCCGGGTGCCCTGCAACGCGTGACCGTAACGGGTGGCGTGGAGATAGGCGAGTTCGAGCGGGAACGGCAGGCGTGGCAGCAGCCGCCCGGCAAGAATCAAGCCGCCGTTCATAACCGCGTAGACCAGCGGATTTTTATCCTGAAGCCGCACGGTGATATCCGCGGCAAGGCGGTTGAGGGCAGCGTCCACTTCGACGGCATCGCACAGGCAGTCGGCTTCGTCGCGGGCGCGACGGATTTCTTCGAGATCGACCATCATCAGGCGCTCAGGAAACGAGGTTGCGGACGCGGCGCACAAGCTGCCAGCCGACCCAGCCGCGCCGCGCCCAGCGCAGCACAAAGCGGGGTCGAACGACCAGCAGGAAGACCGCCATACCGGACAGGATGGGCGCATTGTTGCGCGCCCACGCGACGCCATCCATCACCCGGTCGGCACCGCGCATGAGCGGCGTGAAGGCTTCTGCGTGGCGGACAAGGGCAGTGCGCTGCTCGGCGCAGCGGATTTGCAGGCGCTGCTTGCGCAGGGCCAGTTCGACGAGTTCGGGGCTCATTCCCGCGGCCGCAGGGCTTCCCGGTCCTGGGCGATTTCGGCAAGGCTGGAAGCAAAAAGCCGCGATCCGGCGCGCAGGCGGGCCGCCGCACGGGTTCCGGCCCACACGCCGCCAAGCAGCAGACCGGTGGTGGCAATGCCGAGAGCGAGCAGGCGGTGGCTGTCCCAGAACAGCACGGTGAGGAAGGCGAGCAGGGAGACGACGCCGAAACCGAGGAAAAGCGCGGCAAGAACGCAGTCAAAGAGAAAGCTGCCGGCCCGCAGTTTCTCTTCCTTCAGCTCGACGGCAAAAAGTTCGAGCCGGGTCTGGACGGTGGCCAGCCCGGAATCGGCAAGCCCCTTGAGGGACTCGCCGAGGCGCGTGTGCGCAGGATCGCTCATTCGCGGCGCTTAACGGCGATTGACCAGCAGGCCAAGCAGGAAACCGACGCCAGCGGCAACGCCGACGGCCTTCCAGGGGTTTTCATGGACGTAGTCGTCGGTGACGCGGGCCGCGGCCTTGGTCTTTTGAACAACCGCGGCTTCGAGATCCTGAAGCTTGTACTTGGCGGCGGTGAGCTTGTCGGTAAGACGGACACGCACGTCGGCCACTTTGTCGCCGGCCTGACCGGCGGTGAGCTTGAGCAACTCTTCGGTGTCGGCCACAACGGCCTTGAAATCGGAAACGAGTTTATCCTTGCTTGCTTGTGCGTCGCTCATGGTGTTCTCCAGGGTTGGCGGAATCGGGGGCAGGGCTTTGATTCGAACGGTCAAGCCGCCGCCATGCGGCGGATTCGGTTCGAAGGCTAATCCCAATCGTCCCGGATGGCAATTCGCGGCTGATCCGAAATGCACCCGGCCTGATCTAAAACAAGCTCGGAACCTCCCGCCGGACGGGTGACGCAAAGCCGGCCACCGGCAACGGACATCAAATGTCGAGACGGCTATCGAGAGACCCTCGACCGACCATTCCTATTGAATAATTCCCAGCTGCCCGCCGAGGATATAAATCCTTATATCATCATCAAAAAGGATGATCGTAATCGACGATCAGCGGCGCGTGATCGCTGAATCGTTGGTCTTTATATACGGCAGTGCGAAGAGCGCGGGCGCCCAATGCCGGAGTAGCGATCTGATAATCGAGCCGCCAACCGACATTTTTGGCCCATGCCTGACCGCGGTTCGACCACCATGTGTAGCACGCATCGGTGGCTTCCGGATGGAGACGGCGGTAAGCATCCACCCAGCCCTGCTCGTCGAAAAGGCGACTCAGCCAGGCGCGCTCCTCGGGTAGAAAACCCGAGTTTTTCTGGTTGGATCGCCAGTTTTTCAAGTCGATGGCCTGGTGGGCGATGTTCCAATCGCCGCAGACGATGACGTCGCGACCGCTTTCGCGCAACGCGGCCATGCGAGGCAGAAAAAGTTCCATGAAACGGAACTTGGCGGCCTGGCGCTCGTCCGAGCTGGACCCCGACGGCAAATACAGGGAGACGACCGACAAGCTGCCGAAGTCGGCCTGCAGGTAACGGCCCTCGGCATCGAACTCGGCGTCGCCAATCCCTTCGACGATGCGGTCGGGCGATTTGCGGGTATAAATGCCGACGCCGCTATAGCCTTTTTTTTCGGCACAGTGGAAATATCCAGTAAATATGCCGGGGCTGCTCATTTCCGGCGCCAAATCCGGCACTTGGGCTTTCAATTCCTGCACGCACACAATGTCGGCGTCCTGCCCATTGAGCCAGGGAAGGAAACCTTTCACGCTCGCGGAGCGGATACCGTTGAGGTTGGCGGTGACGACGCGTAACATTTTGTGTAATTCGATCCATTTTTTTGGAAACAACGTGAATTTTAGTCGCGATTTCATCGAGCTTGCCTGCAATAAGGGCGTCCTGAGGTTCGGGGAGTTCGTCACCAAGGCGGGGCGCCTGTCCCCCTACTTTTTCAATGCCGGTCTTTTCAACGACGGCGCATCCTTCAACCAGCTGTGCGACTTTTACGCGCGCACGCTGTTGGCGGCCGAATTGCCCTGCGACATGCTTTTCGGCCCCGCTTACAAGGGCATTCCGCTGGTCGCCGGAACGGCCATGCGGCTCGCCGAGCGCGGACGCAACCTGCCCTTCAGCTTCAACCGCAAGGAAGCCAAGGACCACGGCGAAGGCGGCACGCTGGTCGGCGCACCGCTGGCCGGCCGCGTGGCGATTCTCGACGACGTGATCTCGGCCGGCACTTCCGTGCGCGAGTCCGTCGAGATCATTCGCGCCCACGGCGCCACGCCGTCGGCGGTGGTGATTGCCCTCGACCGCATGGAACGCGGCACCGGCACCCTGTCGGCGGTCCAGGAGGTGCGCGACACATACGGAATTCCGGTATTGGCGGTGGCCACGCTGAAGGATCTCATCGCCTACCTGCACGACAGCCCGGCCCTCAACGCGAACCTCGCGGCGGTCCAGCGCTATCGCGACACCTATGGCGTGACGGCGGAAAGCTAAGCGAATGCGACGCTGTACCCTGCTCCTGATGCTGGCTGTCTCACTCCCCGCGTGGGCACAAAGCCCCCCGAAGGGAGCCGTTTTCTGCTGCATGGACAACGGCCATCAGGTCTGCGGCGATGTCCTGCCGATGCAATGCTTCGGCAAGGGCTACCGGGAAATGAGTCCGCAAGGCACCGTGCGCCGCATGGTCGAACCCCCGCTCACCCCGGAGCAACTTGCACGCCGGGACGCCGAGGAGCGCGCGCGGCGGACCGAAGCACTGCGTCAGCGGGCCGAGATGCGGCGCAACCAGTCGCTGCTCGAAACCTATTCCAGCGTCGCCGACATCGATGCCCGACGCGACCGGGCGGTCGAAGGCGTGGATCAGGATCTGAAGCGGGCCGAAACGCGCCAGGCGCAGTTGCAGAAAAAGCGCGAAAGCCTCAACCGCGAGGCCGAGTTCTACCAAAAGCGCCCGATGCCGATGTCGCTGGCCACGGCCCTGCACGAATCGGACAGCGAACTGGCCTCGCAAAGTTCGGTGATCGAAGCGAAGAAACGCGAAATCGAGGCCATCCGCAGTCGTTTCGAGCAGGACCGCAGCCGCTATATCCGTCTGACCGACCCTCGCAGCCCGGGCGCGATACCCGTCGCCCCGCGCTGACCGCCTCTCGCCGGCCCGCCGTTTCGACGCCGGCCCCCATCTTCTCAACCCCCATCCCCCAGACGAATCCGTCGGGCACGATTGACGCCCTGGGAGCCATCCCAGCGCCGTCGGAGAGGCGTCGTTATTGCCATTCCAAAATGGTCACCGTTTTAGCGAGGTGCAATTCTGCTTTGTGGCCTGAAAGCCTTAGATCCCGCACCGGGTCGGGATTTTGAAGTGCCTCTCCAATGACTCGTGCTACGCGATACGCAAGGCTTTCTGACATTTGCATTGTCGAAATGGACCTTGGAATGAAAACATGAGTGTCACACCGGCCTTAGGGGCATCGGAGAGCCGACAGGGTTTAGGGGCGCCGATTTGGTGCGTGATAAACTTTGCCGCACGCAAGACATCCGCGACCGGTATTGAATATCGGGCGATCAAAGCGTATTCAGTAGCTTTGACCCCCATCCCGGTCACACAGACTATTAGCCATGCTCCGATACAAAATCGTTCCTGTTACCCCGTTCGAGCAGAATTGTTCTCTGCTGTGGTGTGACGTCACGCGCAAGGCCGCGGTTGTAGATCCCGGCGGCAATGTGGATCGAATTCTCGCCGCGGTCGGGCAACTCGACCTTTCGGTCGAAAAGATTCTCCTGACCCACGGACATATCGACCATGCCGGTGGCACCGCGGAGCTTTCCCGCCGGCTGGGCGTGACCGTCGAAGGCCCGGAACGGGAAGACAGTTTCTGGATCGATGCGCTGCCGCAGCAAAGCAAGATGTTCGGCTTTCCGCCGGTCGAGGCTTTCACCCCCGACCGCTGGCTGATCGATGGCGATGTCGTCAGTGTCGGCGAGGAAGAACTGGGCGTGCTGCATTGCCCGGGTCACACCCCGGGACACGTTGTTTTCTTCAGTGCCACAGCGCGCTTGGCGATTGTCGGCGATGTGCTTTTTGCCGGCTCTATTGGGCGAACCGATTTCCCGCGCGGCAATCACGCCACGCTGGTGAATTCGATCCGTCACAAGCTATGGCCGCTGGGCAAGGATGTGGCTTTCATTCCAGGGCACGGGCCGATGTCCAATTTCGGCGACGAGCGCGAAAGCAATCCTTATGTAGGCGACTACGCTTGAAATTCCATTTGGCTCAATTGATTCCAAATGAATGAAAGTGTGGTTTTGAATTGGTGTGCTTAATTTCTCGATAAAGGTAGACCAGCGTGCGATTCGCTATTCTCGAAGACGACCCGGCCCAGATGGAAGTCCTGACAGGCTGGCTGAGGGAAGCCGGGCACGATGTGCATGGTTTCGGACTGGCTCGCGAGCTGATGCGTGTCGCTAGCCGTGAGAGCTTTGACCTGTTCCTGGTGGATTGGGTGCTTCCCGATCTGACCGGCGAACAGGTGCTGCGCTGGCTGCGGGTGGAGCGCGGCAACGATACGCCGGCCATCTTCATCACCTCCCGCGATGCGGAGGAAGACATCGCCAATGCCTTCAGCGCCGGGGCCGACGATTACCTCATCAAACCGCCGCGCCGTCTCGAACTGCTCTCGCGCATCGAGGCCGTGCTGCGCCGCGCCCAGCCGCGCAACGCCAACCAGACGCTGGTCGTCGAGCCTTATCACTTCGATCTGGCCAGAAAGGCGCTGACCGTCGATGGCGTGGCGATCGAGATGACCGACAAGGAATTCGAACTGGCGGCATTTCTTTTCCGCAACCTGGGACGTCTGCTGTCCCGCGGGCATTTGCTCGAAGCGGTATGGGGACGCAACCCCGACCTGGCGACCCGGACTGTCGATACTCACATCAGTCGCGTGCGCAGCAAGCTGAACCTGCGCCCCGAAAACGGTTTCCGGCTGACGCCGACCTACAATTTCGGTTATCGACTGGAAAGAATCGATCCGTCCGAATCGCCTTCCTTCGGCACGGCAACGATGTCGCCGGCCTGATCCCGTGCAGGTTTCCGTTCCGAAACCCTGATTCCGCGGCGCTTACTTCTTCAGCGCATCGCGGATTTCCCGCAGCAGCTTCACTTCGTCCGACTCGGCCGGCGGCGCCTCCGGAGCGGGCTCCGGCTCGGAGCGCTTGAGCTTGTTCATGGCCTTGATGGCCACGAAAATGGCCATCGCCACGATCATGAAATCGATCACGGTGTTGATGAAGACCCCGTATTTGAAAAGCGGGGCGCCGGCTTTCTCGGCGGCATCCATGGTTTCGAAGGTCTTGTCGCTGAGATTGATGTAGAGATGCTTGAAATCCACGCCACCCAATAGCTTCCCGAGGACAGGCATCAACATGTCCTTGACGAGGGAATCGACGATTTTGCCGAAAGCGCCACCGATGATGACACCTACCGCCAGGTCGACGACGTTTCCTTTCAAGGCAAATTCCTTGAATTCCTGGATAAAGCTCATGGTTTGTTCCTCTGCATGGATTATTTGAAAAAAATACGAACGACAGGAAAACTCCGGTTTGGCCGGAAGGCGCTGCGGAATCGACATCCCGCGCCCATCATAAAAGGCCGCGAGCGCGGCGGGATGGCGTATTTAACACGCGACGGCACGCATCTCGGCGAGTTTGCGAAGTTTTGCACCCTGCCCTCAACCACAAACTAATATATTTCCCCTATTGGCTCGAAAGAGATATTCCGTGTTTTGTCATAGCATCCGAAGCCTGTTCGTAGCAACCGGCCTATTTGCCGCTGGCTGTGCCATTGCGACCGAGCAGGAGGTCGTCTACACGGCCCGGACCGGGGATACCCTCATCGCGCTCGAAAAGCGTTTTCTCGCCAACCCCTATGTCTGGAAGAACCTGAAAACCCGCAACCGGATCGTCGATCCGATGCGCATTCCGGTGGGCACCCCGGTGAGGATTCCCGTGGGCTGGCTCCGGGCCGAACCGCTGACGGCGCGGGTCGTGGCCATGCAGGGCGACGTGTCGATGGATGGACGTGCGCTGAAACTCGATTCGAAGGTTCCGGCCGGCACCCTGCTGCGCACCGGCGCCGGCGCCTTCGTGACCCTCCAGATGCCCGACGAATCGCGCCTGACGGTGCAACCGCAAAGCGCGGCGCGTCTCGAAAGACTCCAAAGCGTGATCGGCTTCGGTGGCCAGCAGACCGAGGTCTTCCTCGAACACGGCCGCGTCGAAACCACCGTGACAAGCCAGCGCGGGCCGGCTGCGCGCTACCGGATCCGCACCCCGACCGCGACGGTCGGCGTGCGCGGCACCGAGTTCCGGGTCGGCTCGGACATCGTCGCGCAGTCCTCCCAGGCCGAGGTAACCGGCGGCGAGGTGCGCATGAGCCCCGCCGACGCCGCGACGCCTACGGCGCTGCCGGCCGGCTACGGCGTGGTCGCGAAGGCCGGCGCGCCGATTCCGCCCCCCCGTCCGCTGCTGCCCGCCCCATCGCTGAACGGACTGCCCGAACGTTTCGAGCGGGTCGCGCTGCGCCTGCCCTTTGCTCCGGTGCCCGCGGCCGTCGCCTACCGCGCCCAGGTGGCCCGCGACCAAGCCTTCACCGACGTGCTGGAAGACGGCGTCTTCAACACGCCGGAAGCCCGTTTCACCGGGCTGCCGGACGGCGCCTACCGCCTGCGCGTGCGCGCCATCGACGATGCCGGGCTCGAAGGCCTGGATGCCGAACGCACTTTCGTGCTGCAGGCGCGCCCCGAACCGCCCGTGGCGCTCGACATCGGGCGCGCAACGCTGGCCTGGCGTCGTGCCGACGAAGCGGCGAGCTACCGCCTGCAGATCGTCCCGCGGACACCCGAGGCCAGCTTCGCCGCCCCGCTGGCGGACCGCCGCAGCGATGCGCTGACGGTCAGCCCCGACCTCCCACCGGGCGACTATCGGTGGCGCATCGCCAGCCTGCGCGCCACCGGCGAACAGGGTCCGTGGAGCGACACCTATCCGCTGGTCGTGCGCCGGACGCCGGGCGCCGCCAGCGTCACGAACTATAACCGCCGACTGATCTTTGTCTGGGCCGGCAGCGCCGGGCAGATCTACGACGTCCAGCTCGCACGCGACGCCGCGTTTGCCGACCTGCTCGTCGATCAGCGCATCGGCGAGGCGGCCCTGACCGTACCGGAACCCACCCGCGGCACCTATTACTTCCGGCTGCGGAGCACCGATCCGGACGGCGGCAGCAGCCCCTGGTCGGGCGTCCAGACACTCCGCTCCGTGTTCCTGCTGCCCGCCTGGAGCCTTTCCGCTCCCGCCACCGCCAGCCCGTGAGAACCCTTGCCGCCACCGTGCGCCGGCCCACTTTCGAGTGGTTTGCGGTAACCCTGCTATGCACCGTCCTGACCGTGCTGGCAGCCATGGAAGGCTGGTTGTGGCGGATCGATCAAAGCATCTACGACAGCGTCCTGACCACCTGGACGCGTCCGCCGGGCCCGGACGTGGCGATCATCTCCATCGACGACGCCAGTCTCGCCAGCCTCGGCCGCTGGCCCTGGTCGCGGCGCGTCCATGCGGCGCTCATCGACCGGGTCCGCGAGGCAGACGCCCGGGCGCTGGTCATGGACATCCTCTTCGAAGCCCCGAGCAACGACGATCCGGACGCCGACCGGGCACTGGCCCAGGCCATGCGCGCTTACGGGCGAGTCGTCCTGCCCATGAGTCAGGCCACCACCGGCTCCATGCTGAGCGGCGAAGTGCTGCCGCTGCCAATGTTCGCGCAGGCCGCCGCCGCCCTCGGGCACAGTCAGGTCGAATTCGACTCCGACGGCATCGCCCGCAGCGTCTATCTATGGGAAGGCTTCGGCGCCGCCCGTCACCCCCAGCTCGCCCTGGCCCTGCTGCGGCTTGTCGCCCCCGCCGCCGCCGGACACTATCCGCCGCCTGGCGACACCGCGCCGGACGACCAGCAATGGCGGCGCGCCGGTTGGCTGCGGATTCCCTTCGCCGGGCCGCCGGGCACTTATCCGCATTATTCCTACCGGGCCATACTCGCCGGCGAGGTGCCCGACGCGGCGCTGCGCGGCAAAGTGCTGCTGGTCGGCGCAACCGCTGCCGGCATGGCCGACGCCGTGCCGACGCCGACTTCCGGCCTGTCCCGCCCGATGCCGGGCGTCGAACTGCAGGCCAACGTCTTCGACAGTCTGCGGGCCGGGCAGGCGGTCGATCCGCTGCCGACGTGGGTGGCGGCGCTGGTAGGCGCCGTTTTCGTCGTGCTGCTGATGCTCACCCTGCTCTACGCCGAAGCCAGCACCGGGCTGCTGGCCTCCTTCCTGCTGGCCGCCTTGGCCGTACTGCTGGCCGGCATCGGTCTGCACCTGGGCAACTGGTTCGGTCCTGCCCCGGCGGCGGTCGGCTGCCTGCTGGCCTACCCCTTGTGGAGCTGGCGGCGCCTCGAGGCCACCCAACGCTATCTCGATGCCGAACTCATCGCCCTTGAACGGGAAGGCTCGCCCCTTGGCCTGAACCGCGCCACGACCGGCCTGACTGCCGCCGACCCGCTGGAGCAACGCATCCGCATCGTTCGCCAGGCCGCCCAACACCGACGCGACGTGCGCCGCTTCATCGCCGACACGCTCGAACACCTGCCGATCGGCGTGGTGGTGATCGACCAGACCAACCGGGTCATCCTTCACAACGAGCGCGCCCGCCACCTGCTGGGCGCCTTCCGCAGCGAAGCCCTGCTGAGCGCCCTGCGCGAACTGCCGTGGCCACCCTACGTACCGATGCGCGACGGGCTGCCCGACCTCTCCGGTTTCGCCGGCATCCGTCAGTTCGAACTGACGCCCGACAAAAAGCACTACCTGCTGGTGTCGGTGGCCGATCTGGTCACCGACACCAGCAGCCAGCCCGGCCGCGTGATCGGCCTGGCCGACATCACGATGATGCACGAGGCCCAGCGCAGCCGCGAAGACACGATGCACTTCCTGTCCCACGACCTGCGCGCGCCCCTCGCGTCGATCCTGACCCTGATCGACGGCTACAGCGGCACGCCGGCCGAGCAGGTGGCGCAGATCCCGCGCATCGCCCGCTACGCCCGCTCGGCCCTCGACCTGGCCGACGGCCTGTTCCGCCTCGTGCGGGCCGAAGGCTCCGACCCCAAGGACTTCGTCGAACTCGACCTCGCCGGCCTCGTCGACTCCGCCGCCGACGAAGTGTGGCCCCAGGCCCACGCCCGCGGCATCCGCATCGACGTGGATACCCGTGCCGCCGAAGAGGAAGAAGCCATCGTGCGGGGCGATTTCTCGCTGCTGCGCCGGGCGGTGATCAACCTGCTCACCAACGCCATCAAATACGGCGCCGCCAACAGCACCGTGTCGGTCAGCCTGTCGGCCGAAGGGCCGGACTGGGTCATCCGCGTCAGCGACCAGGGTGCGGGCATTCCCGCCGACGCCCTGCCCAAACTCTTCAAACGCTTCTCCCGCATCGTGGACGAAGGCCGGGACAAGCCTACCGGCGTCGGGCTCGGCCTGCTCATCGTCAAGACCGTGGCCGAACGCCACGGCGGCAACGTTACGGTCGAGAGCCAGGCCGGCCAGGGCAGCACCTTCGAACTGCGCCTCCCGCTGCGCAACCCGGTCACCCCTCCCATCGCGGCATGACGCGATACGTGGGTTAAGATCGCGGCGGTCGGATCGTGGGCTCCCCGAAAATGCGTTTCAAATACTTAAGATATCTGGCTTTCGCCCTGGGCGGCCTTAGCACGGTCGTCGCCAGCGGAGCGCTCTACCTCAAGGTCAGCTTCGACGGCCCGCGCCTCGCCGCCGAGCTGACCCATTTTGCCAAGCAGCGCTACCAGCGCACCCTGCGCTTCGAAGGGCCGCCGCAGTTGGCGATGTTCCCGCGGCTCGAACTGCGCCTGCCCGGCGCCACGCTCTCCGGGCGCAACGGCGACGGCGAGTTCCTCGGCGTCGAACATGCCGCCGTCGGTGTGCGCCTCATGCCGCTGCTGGCCGGCCGGGTGGTGGTCGATCGCATCGACGCCGACGGCCTGCGTCTGGCCCTGTGGCGAGGCAAGGACGGCAAGCTCAACGCCGCCGATCTCTTCGCCGCCCCGCCCGCCGACACGCCGGTGGATTTCGACGTGGATCGCCTCGGCATCGTCCGCGGCGCGCTGAACTGGATCGACGACACCAGCGGCCGCCATTTCGCGCTCTCCGACATCGCCCTCGACACCGACCGGCTCGCCCGGCAGGCCGACGGCAAACTCAAGCTCCTCGCCCGCCTGACCCAGATCGCCCCGGCCACCGACGTCCGCCTCGAACTCGCCGGCAGCTACGACATCGACGCCGGCGCCGATCACCGCGCCCGCAAGCTGCATCTCACCGCCAGCGGCGCGCTGGCCGGGCGGCCGGATGTGGACGTCGAACTGGACGTGGCCGAACTCGTCCTCGGTGCCGACGCTCCGCCGCAACTGAACGACCTCGACCTGCAGATCAGCGGCCGCAGCGGCGACGGCGGCCGCATCGAACTGCGCGCCAGCGCGCCGGAACTGGTGCTCGCCTCCGGCGGAGCCCAGGCGGCCAGCGCCGAAGCCAGCCTGCGCCTGGACGACAACGGCCAGACCAGGCAATTGAAGCTCCGTCTCACCGGATTGCACGGGCAGGGTAGCGGGTTGGCGGCCAAGGCACTCGCCACCGAGGTGGACTGGAACACCGCCGCCGGGCGCCTCACCGGCAAGCTCGACACTCCGGCCCGCTGGCAGAACGACACCCGCACCCTCGACCTGCCGACCCTCGCCGGCAAACTGAACTTTGCGCCGCGCCGCGCCGGCACACCCGTGAAGATCGCCGTGCAGGCCGGCGGACGACTCGACTTCGGCCGCGACAGCGCCGCCGGCAAGCTCGACCTGCGTGCCGACGACAGCCGCATCCAGGGCAGCTGGAGCCTGTCGCGGCTGGCCTCGCCAAGCCTCGGTTTCGACCTCGACGTGGATCGCCTCGACCTCGACCGTTACCTCGGCGATGGCGCCGGACGCAAACCCAAGGCCGACGACGGCGCCGCGCCCCTCGACCTCTCGGCCCTCACCGGCGCCGACCTCGACGGCGTCCTGCGCATCGCCAGCCTCAAGGCCGGCGGCCTGCGCCTCGAACGCCTGCGCCTGCCGCTCAGCCTGCACGGCGGCAAGCTCGTCTCCGCCGGCCACAGCCTCGGCCTCTACGGCGGCACCCTGGATGGCGCGCTGAGCCTCGCCGTCGACGGCAAATCGCTGAGCTACCGGGGCTACCTCCAAAACGCCAACCTGGCGCCGCTACTGCATGACGCCAGCGGCCGCGAAACCTTCGCCGGCAGCCTCAACTTCTTCGTGGACGTCAGCACCGCCGGTGCCACGCCGGACGCCCTGCGCCGGGGCATCGACGGCCTGGCCCGGCTGCGCATACGCAACGCCGTCCTGCGCGGCATCGATGCCACCGCCGCACTGAAGGACTGGCGCCTTCCCCTCCAATCCCGCCAGCCGGCGCGCCGCCCGGCACGCAACGCCGAAACCACCGCCCTCGGCGAACTCGCCGCCAGCTTCCAGATCGCTGACGGCGTGGCCCGCAGCACCGATCTGCAAAGCCGCTCGCCCACCCTCGGCGTAAACGGAAGCGCGGAAATCGATCTCCCGACCCGACGCCTCGACGCCCTCACCCGGCTGACGCTGCTGACCCTGCCGGCGGGGCCGGACGGCGCCCTGCTCGCCGGCCTGCGCGGCGTCGCCGTGCCGATCCGCGTCAAAGCGACACCGGAGGCCACCGAATGGCGGCTCGAACCGGGCGCGGCGGTGCCTGCCGCAACCCGTCCGGCGGCGCCGCCTCCCGCCCCTAAAAAGCCGGTCGCCAAGCCGCCCCGACCCGCCCCGAAGCCCGTGCCCAAACCCGTGGCGATCCCGGCTCCCGTCCCCGCCGAGACGGCCGAGTAGACCGGCAGCCGTACCTCCGCGTATGGCTATGCTAGATTTCCTTCCGGCAACACCCATAACAACGCCCAGGAGACCGAGCATGACCGTTCCATCCGCCTTCCGCGGCGCAATGCGCCTGCCCGCCATCGCCGCGCCGATGTTCCTCGTCTCCGGCCCCGCGCTGGTTGCCGAAACCTGCAAGGCCGGCGTGGCCGGCACCTTTCCGGCCCTCAACGCACGCACCCCCGACGAACTCGACGCCTGGCTCGGCACCCTGAACGCCGATCTCGCCGCCGCTCGCACCGCCGATCCGGCCGCCGCCGTCGCCCCCTACGGCATCAACCTGATCCTCCACGCCTCCAACCCGCGGGTCGCACCGGATCTCGAACTGATCTGCAAGCACAAAGTGCCCTTCGTCATCACCAGCCTCGGCCACCCGGGCGAAGTGGTGAAGGCGGTACACGCCTATGGCGGGCTGGTGTTTTCCGACGTGATCCACGCCTACCACGCCAGGAAGGCCGCCGCCGCCGGCGTGGACGGCATCATCGCGGTGGCGAGCGGCGCCGGCGGTCATGCCGGCACCCAGAACGCCTTCAGTCTGGTGCGCGAAATCCGCGAGTTCTGGAACGGCACGCTGATCCTCGGCGGAGCGATTTCCGACGGCTACGCGGTACGCGCCGCCGAAGTGCTGGGCGCCGACTTCGCCTATATGGGCACCCGCTTCATCGCCACCCGCGAGTCCAACGCCCAGGAAGCCTACAAGCAGATGCTGATCGACTGCAGCGCCGGGGACGTGGTCTATACCGACGCGATTTCTGGCACCAATGCCAACTTCCTGTGGCCCAGCCTCGAAGAGCTCGGCCACCGCCGCGAAGAGCTGGTGCAGGGCGTCGGCAAGGGCAAGCTGAAGGCGCTCACCGACGAGGCCAAGGCATGGCGCGATGTCTGGAGCGCCGGCCACGGCGTGGCCACCATCCACGACGCGCCGCCGGTGCGCGAACTGTGCGACCGGCTTGCCGCCGAATACCGCGCCGCCTGCGCACAGCCGCCAAGCCCGGCGCTGGCTTAGACCGGGTTCGCGGCCCGACGCTCAGAAGGGCTGGCCGCGCTTGGCTGCGTACATGCGCCGATCGGCGCTGGTCAGCAGACCGAGGGGATCCTGACTGTCATCGGGATAGACTGCGGAACCGATCGAGCAGCCGACGCGCACGTGGCAATGGCCGAGGTTGATCGGCAGCGCCACGGCGTGGGTGATTTTGGCAACGATGGCGGACAGCGTTTTCTCGTCGCCGGCCTCGTAGAGCAGCACCGCGAATTCGTCGCCGCCGTAGCGCGCCACCCGGTCCTCGCTGCGCACGACCCGGCGCACGCGGGAAGCGACGACCTTCAGCACCGTATCGCCGGCCAAGTGGCCGTGGGTGTCATTGATGGACTTGAAGCCGTCCAGGTCGATGAACAGCAGGGCCAGCCGGTCGGTCACCTCGCGGGCGCCGGAAATCGCCGCACGCAGGTGGCGCTCGAAACGGTCGCGATTGAGCAAGGACGTGAGACCGTCGTGGTTGGCGCGGAATTCGTTGCGACTGGCCCGCTCGTGGAATTCGGTGACGTCCTGGATGGTGCCGATGAAGCCGCTGATGTGGCCCTGCGGATCGCGCAGCGGACCGGCTTCGGCGCGCATCCACAGCGGGCTGCCGTCCGGATGGCTGTAGCGGAACTCCTCGGCGAAGCGGGTGGCCGACTCGACGGCGAGCAACCAGCGTTCGCGGATGCGCGCTTCTTCGACGGCCGGCAGCAATTCGGGCCACGGCGTCCCGGCAACCTGGGCGAGCCGATGGCCGAGAAGTTGTTCGCAGCGTTCGTTCAGAAAGACGCAGCAGGCGTCGCTGTCGGCCTCGAACAAGCCGGCCGGCGCCTGCCGGGCGAGTTCGCGGAATCGCATCTCGCTGCGCTGGAGCTCGGCCTGGGCCCGCGACAGACGCTGGATATCCTCGCGAAGCTGGCGCGCCTGCTGCCGGAGCAGCGCTTCGCGGCGGACCGTCTCGGTGACGTCGCGCACCTGAAGCAGGCAGCAACGCTCGCCGTCGATGTCCACCGGGGTGACGTCAACGGCCTGCAGCATGCGCTCGCCGTGCTCGCTGCCGGGCTGGAAAAGCGGCAAGGGCATCGGATGGAGCGCATGGGAAAGCCGCGACGACCAGCCGAAATCAAGGGCTTCGCGCACCACCAGCACGATCCGCGGGTCGATGCGGGCACCAAAAGCCTCGCCCAGCGTGAGGCCGAGAACCTGGGCGGAGGGGCGCGCCGCGCGCAACTCGATCCAGCCGTTCCACAGGCACACCCGGCCCGTGCCATCGACCAGGACGAGACCGATGCTGACGCTGTCGGCGATGAGGCTGTCGCAGTTCATTTCGCCTCGGGAAGCGCTTCGGGCAGGCCGAACACACGGCTGACCTGGGCCATGAAGTTGTCGATGGAAGGCACATCCATCAGGAACAGCACAAAGCCCGACAGGTTGTGGGCCGACATGCTCATGCCGATCCGCGCCACCAGAATCAGGTTGTCCGGCGCCTTGTCATCCAGCAGCCGCGGGATGCTGCGGCACTGGACGCGGGGCAGCGAACCGACCATCTCGGAGCCGATCAGCCCGGCCAGACTGTTCATGCAGCTGTTGATGATGATGTTGCCGATCTCCGCGAGCGCATCCTGCTCCAGTTCGGTGATGTGCTCTATCGAGGTGTCGTCTCCCAGCATGCGGCGGACGATTTCAAGGCTGCCCTGTTCGGGGAAGAGCAACAAGGCATCGGTGCTGAAACCCTCGTCGGCCTGGAAATGCTGGTTGATCCGGCACATGCGGCCGTCGGCGCAGCCGTCCTGGGCACTCTGGAGACGACGGGTGAGTTCCTCACGGGAGACGAATTCGACCACCGGGACGGTAAGGTCGATTTCCTCGCGGACGATTGCCGAGAACGTGGCGGCGGCTTCGCCGAGCGACAGGTTGAAGGCCTCGGTGAGGGCGTCCATCTCGAGTTCGGAGAAGGCGCGCATGGCGTCAATCCAGCAAGGCCAGGATATCGCCGATCACCGCCTCGCCGATCGGCTTGCGAAAGAAGTGCACGCCGAGCGCCGCGGCGCGGCGTTGGATCGACTCCTGGATGTTGGCCGTCAGCAGCGCCAGTTTCATGTCGGGATGACTGACGCGGATCCGCTCGGCCAGTTCGAGCCCCGACATGCCGGGCATGTTCATGTCGAGCACGGCGAGGGCAGGCGTGCTCCCGGCAAGAAGCGCCAGCGCCCCTTCGCCATCGCCGGCTTCGAGGATGGATACGTCGGTGCGCATACTTCTGATGACCGAGCCGCAAAGCATGCGGGATGCGCGGCTGTCATCGACGAGCAGGATCGTTATGGGCATGGCGGGCACTCCGGTTGATCTCCGAGTGCTTACGGCGATCGTTTCACGAACTTTAACAAATAACCCATCGCGGATAATCGGCGCTGCGCGCGAAGTCACGCCAGGCGCGGAACGTCCCTGCGGATGCGGCCCTAAGGACTTTCCCGGATCGGCCGACACTCCGCCAACGCGGGCAGGTAAGCTTCGGGCTCGCCCAACCGCAGTCGTCCGCCCCATGACCCCGCGCTCCGCCCCCTCGTCCACCTTTTTGATCAGCCGCATCTTTTTACCCTTTGCCCTGGGCTATTACCTCTCCTACCTGATGCGCACCGTCAACGCGGTGATCTCGCCGGACCTGACCCGCGAACTGGGGCTCGGTGCCGCCGAACTCGGGCTGCTCACCAGCATGTATTTCTTTACCTTCGGCCTGGCCCAGATCCCGGTCGGCATCGCCCTCGACCGCTACGGCCCGCGCCGGGTCGAAGCGGCCCTGCTCTTGATCACCGCCCTGGGCGGCGTCCTGTTCGCCACCGGCGAGAGTCTGCCCACCCTGGCCAGCGGCCGCGGCCTGATCGGGATGGGAGTGTCCGCCTGCCTGATGGCCGGGCTGAAAGGTTTCACCCTGTGGTTCCCGCGGGAAAAACTGGCCTCGATGACCGGCTACGTCATGTCCTGCGGAGCGCTGGGAGCCGTAACGGCGTCGGCACCGCTGGAAGCCGCGCTGCCATTCATCGGGTGGCGCGGCGCCTTCTGGCTGGTGGCCGGGCTGGCGGCATCGATTGCCGCACTGATCTTCTTTGCGATGCCTGAAAAAGACGGCAGTCACCCCCGCGGCGACCTGCGCCACGCCCTGCGCGGCGTGCGGGAGGTCTTGTCGGCTCGGGTGTTCTGGGGCTTTGCGGCGCAATCGGCCTTCTTCACCGGCGGCTTCATGGCGCTGCAGGGGCTGTGGGCGATGCCCTGGCTGATGGAAGTCAACGGCTACAGCCGGGCGCTGGCGGCCAACCATCTGTTCTGGCTCAACGTCGGCATGCTGATCGGTCAGCTGTCGATCGGCGCCTGGGCGATGCCTCTGGCGGCGCGGGGAATCCCGCCGCTACGCCTGATGCAGATCGGGCTGTTCGTCAGCCTGGTGGTAGAGGCGCTGATCATCGGCGAGATCGGATCGACCCTGGTCCTGTGGTGCGTCCTCGGCGCCGTCTCGGCCAGCGGCGCACAAATGTACGGCGTGTTGAGCGGGCTGTTCCCGATCCACCTCACCGGCCGGGTGACCACCAGCATCAACCTGATGGCCTTCGTCGGCGCCTTCGCGGTGCAGTGGGGGCTGGGCGG